>NZ_JBEZKL010000119.1:0-22670 GCF_040704695.1 Streptomyces sp. NPDC048411 | reverse complement strand
CCCCGATACTGGGCGTATCGGGGCGAGCCCGACAACGCAGCGAGCGTGCGTGCCAGACGTCGCCAGGCAGGCGGGACTTTCGAAACACGCCCTAGTGCGTGCCAGGCGTCGCCAGGCAAGGGGGACTTTCGAAACACGCCCTAGTGCCCCTCACGGCACCAGTCCGCATGGAGGCGGTGGTTCGGGGGTCCGCGGGGCGGATGAGGGTGCGCGTCCACTCGGCCGTGGGAACGGCGGTGGCGCTGTGGCGCGGCGCTCCGGAGGACGTGGGCGGCGCATGGGTCGAAGTGCGCGTCGCGCAGGACATCCTCACCCTGTGGCTCTGTCGCCTCTGACGTCGTGGGCGCCTTCCCGTTCTGCCCTCGGCTCCGGTCGCGGTGCTGTACCTTCTCATCGCCCCGCGGTGGACAGAGCGTTCAAGGGTGAACGGGGCAGAGGAACACGCAGACAGGGGCCGGGGTGCCCCGGGACGGGGGAAGGCATGGCGTATTTCGTGGAGCTGCCGGTCGGCGCGGCAGACGGGTCGGCGGACATCGTGAAGGTCCAGATCGAGCAGACCGGAGACGGCCTGGTCAAGGTGGCACGGCCGGGCCAGGTCGTGGCACGCGCCTCGCGGTCACTGGGCGAGATGCTGGCCGGGATCCGGCCGGTCGCGCAGGAATTCGTCGACGGCTTCCGCGGCATGGTCCATGCACCGGACGAGATGAGCGTCGAATTCGGGCTGTCCCTGTCCGCCGAGGCCGATGTCGTGATCTCCAGTACGTCGGCCCAGGCCAACTTCACGGTTTCGCTCACATGGCAGAGAACGCCGTCCGGTTCCGACCCCGCACCCGCGACCGCCGGTTCGCCCGACCCCGGCGCCCCGCTCCCTTCGACGGAGCCCACGCCATGACCACGAGCCAGGTGCCGTGATCACATAGGGCGATCGCACCGGCCAGGTCGTCGACCTGGCCACGGGCGGTACGGCCGGGACGCCGAGGTCGACGACGGCGCATCAGCGCCACCCGATTCGAAACGTCGGCGGCCTCTGCCCTGCCACTCAGGTGCGGACCAATTGTCGACCGCACGAGGGATCTTGACGCTCCGTCCGCCCGGCAGGAAGCATGAGGGCTCACACACGATCAGCAAACGAACGGGGTGGGGCATGTCGAGGATGACACGACGGATTGCGGGCCTGGCGCTCGCGGCGACGGCATCGGTGGGTCTGGCGACCGCGGTGGCCAGCCCGGCGCAGGCGGCGAGCGGGACGTACATCGCCACGTACCGGTTCCTCTCCGATTGCCAGAACACCGGCGCGATGTACGTGCACTACGACGGTGCGAGCTCATACAGCTGCACCGGCAACTACGCGGTGGGGTATTCGCTGTACGTGCAGTACAGCGCCTGAGCCGGCGTGAGCGGGTACCGCCTCTCGGCGAGGGGCGGTACCCCAGCGTTTTTCCTGGACCGTCCGAGCCCTTCCGAACGAGGACCCGGCCAACAGCGTGCCGCCGGCGACTGCGATCATGTGAACGTGCGACCGCTAGCCGAATTGACCCGTGTGGACGACCCTGCCTGGCCTGTCCTCCAGGAATTGTTCCGTTCCAGTCCGTCACGGCCGGAGGTGCTGTCGGCCGACGCGGATCGCAGTCTTGCCGGCCTTGAGCAGCTGCAAGTGACGACGCGGTCCTTCCTCGGATCCATGGTGGTCAACTGCGGCGGGCTGCTGCTGGACGGTGGATGGCTGCGGGTCTTCGGCGGAGTCGGGTCGCGCCGGATGCCCGGCCTGGCAGAGGTCAATGGCTTTCCACCGGCGGTCGATCCCGCCTGGCGCCCTGCCGGAGGCCTTGTCGTGGCCCACGACATCCTGGGCGGGGTCTTCGTACTGAATGGCTCCGACGCCGCCGAGCTCGGGCGTCCGGGTGAGCCGGGGCAGATGATCTACTTCGCCCCGGACACGATGGAATGGGAACCTCTGGAGGCCGGGTATGCGGCCTGGCTGGAGTGGCTGCTCTCAGGGGCTCTCGATCAGTTCTACGAGGGCCTGCGCTGGCCCGGCTGGCGCGAAGAGATCACGGGCCTTCCATCGACCGTGGGCATCGCGGTCTTCCCCTTCCTCTGGTCGGCTGAGGCACAGAACGATCTCGCGGCAACCCACCGCAAGCCGGTGCCGATGTCCGAGTTGCTCGGCCTCCGTACGGAATTCGGTCTCCAGCTCGGATCCGGCGACCCTGGATTTCTCGGCAACCCCGGGACTGCGGACATGTGAGGCAGCCGCAGAAGTCGCGAGCGGTCGGGTCGTGCCGTGGACGGTGAGCCGGCGGCGGCCCTGCGGCGCCGCCTCAGGCCCCCGTCACCCCGTCCAGCCGCTCCCGCACCAGATCGGCGTGGCCGATGTGGCGCGCGTACTCCCCGATCATGTGGATGTGCACGAGGCGCAGCGAGAAGACCTCGCCGCCGTGGACAAAAGTGTCGTCGAGCGATGCGTCGGCGATGGCGGCGTCCGCCAGCCGGCACTCCTCGACCAGGCGCGCGTAGTCGTCGTCGGCGCATGCCGGGTCCAGGTCCTCGAAGTCCGCGTCCTTGCCCCTGGCGGGGTCGTACATCGGGTCAAGCGACTGGCCGGCGAAACGCTCCCGGAACCAGGTGCGTTCGCCCTTCGCCATATGGCGGAGCAGCCCGAGAAGGGTGAGGTTGGACGGCGGCACGGTCTGTTCGGCAAGCTGCTCACCGGTCAGACCGGCGCACTTCTGCAGGAGGGTGCTGCGGAACCATGCGAGATATCCCGTGAGCATCTCCCGCTCACCGGCGACGAGGGATCCGGGCGTGCGTGTTGCGTCTGGCGCTGTCCATGTCATCGCCCGATCATGCCCGTCGGCCCCCGGATGCTGCCAGGCCTTTCACCACCTGTCAGTGCTGTGCGCAACCTGTTCCGCCTGCTTCTGGGAACAGCTGTCGCCACGGTCGTACCGCGCGCCGCCAGGCTGACGGGTCCCGGCCGGATCGAGGAGGGTACGGCGCAGCGCGGCCACCCATCGACCTGGTCACATCCGACAGGGACCGGGCCGTGGCGGGGTGCGGCGGTCACGGCGTTGACGGTACGGCTCAGGCCGGGCGCCGCAGTCATGGTCGCGGCGGTGCCGACGGATGGTGCGTTGCCCGTCGCGGTGGTGCCGGGGCGCGCGTCACGGAGGTGAGGGGCGGGCGAGCAGAAAGAAGCCCCGGCCGGATCGGGGGAATCCAGCCGGGGCTGCCAGGGGGTGGGCGCTGTGCGCGTCATCCACACATAGGTGAACGATAAACCATTGGATTCCGTTCCCTCGAATCCGTACCGCCCACTGTGACGCGACACACGGGCCTCAGCGCACGACGGGCGCCGCGGTCCCGTAGCGGCGCCAGAACTGCTCGATCCGGCCCGCCGTGTCCAGCACCCGATGGGTGCCGGTGTAGAAGGGGTGGCTCGCCGACGAGGTCTCCACATCGATGACCGGGTAGCTGGTGCCGTCCTCCCACTCCACACGCCGGTCGGAGTCGGCGGTCGAGCGGGTCAGAAAGGCTACGCCCGCGGAGCGGTCGCGGAAGACGACCGGACGGGAGACGGGGTGGATGCGGGGCTTCATGCGCGTTCCTTCCTTGCTGCTGTGGGGAGGGCCTGCTACTACCGGTCGGGCCCGACGGGTCAGCGTTCCTCGCGGAAGAGGACGTGCTTCCCCGCGGCGGGGTCGTACTTGCGCAGCACCAGCCGGTCGGGGTTGTTGCGGCGGCTCTTGCGGGTCACATAGGTCTCTCCGGTACCGGCCGTCGACCTCAGAGTGACGACGGGGCGGGCTTCACTGCGTGCCATGGGCACCTCCGGTCGCTTCCAGCGACCCCATTCCAGGCTTCTGGGAATGGGTGTCGTTTTCGTTCTGGTGCTGTAACGCGGGTGGGTCCGGTGGCATTCCCGCCCCGGACACCGGCGCGCAGTGACGAGGATCAGGCGCTTCGCCGGTCTTGAATGTCCGGAACCGCAATCGCGCAGACCCCCGACGAACCCGAGGAGATCCACCGCGCACGCCCTCGCCCCGGCATCAGCCTCCCCACGTTCGGCCCGTGGGCGGGCCCGGATGCCGTGGCCACCGTCGCGAGCGCCGCCGAGCGGCTCAGCTTCCACAGCGTGACCGTCAGCGAGCGGCTCCTGCTGCCCGCCGGTCCCGACTGGCGCAATGAGGCACGGCTGCCGGAGGCGAACGCGTGGGAGCCGATCGACACGCTGATCGCTGTGCCCAGCACATCGACGACTGCCGGAGGAACGACAGCCATGCGCTTCAAGAACACCCGGACGACCGCAGCCGCCACGGCGTTGATCGCCGCGGCCACGCCGACCGCGGCGGGCCCGGCGGCCGCGGGTGACACCGCGCCCGCCCGTATCGCACGTGAGGTCGTCAAGCAGAACAAAACCGCCTGGACGACCAACAACTGCGGCAAGAACATGCACATCCAACTGGTCATCAACAACGGTCCGGACATGCAGTGCTGAACCACGTTCCCGGGCGAGACCCTGAAATGAAAGTGGAAGGTCGGCTCGTACGGGCGCATCGCCGTCTGTTGGCCGAGGCCGCCCCCGGCCACCGGCCTGCGCGTCGCGGGGGCTCTCGCATATGCCCCGATCGAGTGCGGCGCGGGCCGCGGGAGCGGCGCACTCCGGTGCACGCGGCGTCGCGCACGCCGGATGACTTGCGTCAACACCCGTCTATAGCAGGGCCGTTCGAAGAACCCACAACCGGAGGGGCCTATGGCACATGCCAGATGCAACAACGCATCGAGTGTTGCCAAATCACTTACGGGCCTCCTCGGCCTGTGCCACAGTCGTCATCGGTCACCTTTCAGACCTGGTTGTGCCGTGCCTGTATCGGAGTACGAGATGCCGCCCCACCGCCCCGCCCCACAGCCGCCCGAACGCGGTGCCGTCGATGTGCTGATCGACCGGACCCTTCGGCTGCGCGGAGACGTGGACGCGGTGCGGCGCGATGCCGTCCTGATCGACGAGGACGATCCGCAGCTGCGCTGGCAGCGTGCACTCTGCGAACTGGCGGTCCATCATCTCGATGACCTCGGCACGCACCTGGGACAACTGAAGGAAGGCCTGCCGCCGGGGGACGCGGAGCAGCTCGCCGAGGAGCCGGAGCCCGCCCAGGAGAAACCGTTCGACGAACCGCGGCCCGGTTCACTGCTCAGCCGTGTGGGCAGCGCCGAGTGGAATCTGCTGACCGACGAGGTCAGCTGGTCGGCGGAGCTCTTCCAGATCTTCGGCCGGTCCCCACAGGCGGGACCCCTGTCGCTGGACGAGCTTCCGTCCGTGCTGTTTCCCGAGGATCAGCCGTTGCTCACCTCTCTGGTGACGGCCTGCCTGGTCGACGGGAAGACGATAGACGGCGAGTTCCGCATTCTGCGGGCCGACGGCCGGATGCGCACCCTGCATATGATGGGCGAGCCCGTCCTCGACGCGGACGGCTGCACCGCCTCCATGTGGGCGGTCCTGCGCGATGTGAGCGAACTACGCCGCAGCCAAAGCGCAGTGAGCCGGACCCGTGAATCAATCCGCCGTCAGCAGCACATGGCGCAGACCGAACGACGGATGGCGGTCGAGCTGCAGGAGACCGTGCTGCCCCCGTGGCGCGGCTCGCTGCGCCTCCCGCACCAGGGACCCGGTGCACTGGACGTCGCGGCACACTATCTGCCGTCGGATTCCAGCGCCTTGATCGGCGGCGACTGGTACGACGCGCTGGAGCTGCCCGACGGCAGGACGCTCCTCACGGTCGGCGATCTGACCGGTCACGGCATCCCCGCCACCACGGCCATGGCGATGCTGCTGGGCGCACTGCGCGGCATGGCCGTCGCCGGCATCGAGCCGGGCGCTCTGATGGGCCATCTCAACCAGTTACTCCAATCGTCGGCCCAGCCCGCTCTCGGCAGCGCGGTGTGCTGCCGTTTCGACCCGGCGACCGGCACTCTCGCCTGGTCGCAGGCCGACCACCCCGCGCCACTGCTCTTCCGCAACGGAGCCGGACGCCCGCTGCCCCCGCCGGACGGGGTCCTGCTCGGGGCCGCGTCCGGGGTCGCGTACGAGCAGGACGAAGTGCACCTGCTGCCCGGTGATGTGCTGGTTCTGCACACCGACGGACTGACCCGCCGCAGTGACCTGGGTGCGGGACCGGAGGCACTGCTCGATCTCGCACCGCGCTTCGCCGAGGCCCGTACAGCACAGGAGTGCGTACGTACCGTCGTCGAGGAGTTCGGTGGGACCGAGCGCCTGGACGACGCATGCGTGCTCGTCGCCCGTATCGGGGCGTGAGCGCCCGGTAGGCCGCAGGAGCACTAGAGCAGAACGAATCACGGCACGGCACAGGAACGCAGACGGACGAGACCTCTACGCGTGCGGTGCTCGGGCAGTGGGTTGTCGGCGCTGCTCTTCTTCGCGGCGTCGTCCGATCAGATCTCCGAACGCCTGGGCCGCTTGATGACCGAGCTCGGCGGCATGGCGAGCTCGATCTCCTCGCGCAGGTCCTGGATCTTCGCGTATCCCGCGAACTGACCGGTGAGCCGGTACATTTCGCGCAGCCGATCCCAGGTCCGGTGCGAGGAGGTCTCCCCCATCGTCACCAGGGCGAGCCGTGCGTAACGGTCGGCCTGCTCCGGGTCGTCGGCGATGAAGCACGCCGAGGCGAGCGAGATGTAGTCGAAGATCTTGGAGCGCTGGCGCCCGTTGACGCGCAGCTCCAGAGCCTGCTTGGCATGGCGCTGGGCGATGAGCGCCGCCGCCGGTTCGTGCTCGGCGAGCGTACGGAACGCCAGGGCCTGCATGCCGTGCAGATCCGCTTCGTCGAACATCTGCATCCAACTCGGCGGCGGCACATCTCCCTTGTCGGACACGAAGAGCTCCTCGGCCCTGCCGAGCGTACGGCGCATGGCCTGACCCCGGCCCATGGATGCCTGTGCCCACGCCTCGATGGTGTGCAGCATCGCCTGGGTGCGTGGCAGCACCGTGTCTCCTGAGCCGGACTTGGCCAGCTTCATCAGGTCCAGGGCGTCGTCAGGACGGCCCAGGTGGACCATCTGACGGGCCGCCCGGGAGAGTGCCTCACCCGCGCGTGGACGGTCGCCCCCCTCGCGCGCCGCATGGGCGGCGATGACGAAGTACTTCTGGGCGGTGGGTTCCAGACCGATGTCGTGGGACATCCACCCCGCGAGAACGGCGAGGTTGGCGGCGACGCCCCAGAGGCGGCGCTGCAGATGGTCGGGGTGGCGGTAGGCGAGCATGCCCCCCACCTCATTGAGCTGGCCCACGACAGCCTTGCGCTGCAGTCCGCCGCCCCGGGAGGCGTCCCAGGCACGGAACACCTCGACGGACCGCTCCAGTGCCTCGATCTCCTCCGATCCGATGGGGGCGGCCTCGTACCGGTCGAAACCGGCCTGGTCCGCGTGGAGGGGATCGCCGATCCGTGGAGCGTCGGCCGCCAGAACGGGGTCGGTGTGCAGCCAGTTGTGCATAGGGCCGGTGATGGTCGATCCTGCGGCGAGCGCGGCGCCCGCGCTCACCAAGCCGCGTCGGTTGAGCATGAGGTCCATTCCCGTGAATTCGGTGAGGACCGCTGCCGTCCGTTCGGGCGCCCACGGCAGTCCGTCGGGATTGTCCTGCGTCCCGACCTCTCGCCGCTTCCCCACACGCCCGCGCCGGCCGAACCCGAGGTCCTCGATGGTCACGACACGACCGAGCCGCTCGGTGAACAGGGCAGCCAGCACTTTGGGCACGGGATCGCGTGGGGATTCCCCCATGTCGATCCAACGCCTCACCCGCGAGGTGTCGGTGGCCAGCTGCGGGTGGCCCATGGCCGCCGCCTGCCGGTTCACCATTCTCGCGAGTTCGCCCTTGGACCAGCCGGCAAGGCCGAACAGGTCAGACAGGCGGGTGTTGGGTTCTCCGGTCACGTCAAGCCCCCAGGTTCTCGGCTGTGTTGACAGTAGCCTCCTGTCAGATGCGTTGCGACTATTCGCCAGGGTTCGCCAGGGTCCGCCAGATGGTCCGCAACCCGCGGTCCGGTGTCAGGTAGGAAAGCGCCACCCCGTCCGGCAGCCCTAGGTACTCCCCAGGGTGCCGAACGGCCGCCGGCCGGGGCGGCGCACGCTACTTGTCGGCGCACGAAGGGATCTGTCTCGCCCATGTACACAGCATCGTCCTCCGTGTCCGCCCCGCCCCGGCCGCTGCGTCCCCTGGGAGCGGGCGGCGGACCGTACCTCGACCCCCGCACCGCACCGTCGGCTCCCGGCACGGTCCGGCCCCGGCGGCCGGCCGGACCGGGTGCCGGCCCGCTCAGCGGGCGGCTGGACCTGTCCGGCCCGCAGGGTGCACAGCTGAGGATGGCGATCGCCTCCGTGCACCGGATCTGCCCGGAGTTCAATCCGGTCCAGGTTCTGCGGCGCAGCGGGCGTTCGGTGATCGTCGTCGGCACAACAGGGCGCACGACGGCGGTCGCCAAGTGTTTACTGGACCACTCCCTGGCATGGTCCGAGCGGTTCCGCCACGAGATAGCGGCATACCGGGCGTTCGTCCGGCACCGCCCGCCGGTCAGGGTACCGCGGCTCATCGCGGCGGATCCCGAGAACTGCACCCTGGTCATCGAGCGAATGCCGGGACGGGTGGCGGCGCTGACGAGGCACCCGTCGGAGGCTCCGCCCCGCGCCGATGTGCGGGCCGCGCTCGGCGCGATCAGCCGGGTCAATGCGTGGCGACCGCCCGCTGGGCTCTTCGACGCCCCGATTGACTACGCATCCCGCATCGCTCGGTACCACGAGCTGGGGCTCTTCACCGACCGTGATCTGGGTGACCTGCAGAAGCTGCTGCACGGTCTGGCGCATGCCGGCGGCCGCCAGGGCATGGGGCAGTTCTGCCACGGCGACGCCCTGCTCTCCAACATCCTGCTGTCGCCCACGGGTCCGGTGCTGGTGGACTGGGAGCACGCGGGCTGGTACCTGCCGGGGTACGACCTGGCAACGCTGTGGACGGTGCTGGGTGACGCGCCGGTGGCGCGGCGGCAGATCAGTCAGCTGGCGCAGGCGGCAGGGCCTGCGGCGCGGGATGCGTTCCTGGTGAACCTGATGCTCGTACTGACACGGGAGATCCGTACATACGAGACGGCGGTGCAGCGGGCCATGCGGGAGGGCGTGCCCACGGGCGGGGTTCAGGACCGGCCGGGTGCGCTGTCGTCGGGCGAGGAGCAGCGGCTGCTGCTGCGCCGGCTGCATGACGACTGCGCGATGGCCCGACGGGCGGTGCGTGCCGCGGTCGGCACTCGCTGACGCTGCGCTCTCCGGAAGATACCTGCCGCGGGTCCGGTGCCGACACACCGGGCCCGCGGCATGCGGGCGCCGCCCCGAACCCGGCCCGTTCTCACAGGCTGAACGGGCCGAGGGCTCCTGGGAAGGCGCAGGTGGGGCGAGCACCGCGGGGCTCGCCCCACCCGTCGTCCGTCATCGGACCCGCACGATGTCCACGTCGGACGCCTTCACGAAAGCCACCCGGTGCCCGATCTGCACCGTCACATACTTCTCCTGGCCCTGGAAGTACGAGTGGTCCAGCGGGTACGACGCATCGATCGTCGGGGCGTAGAAGAAGCCGGTCGGCGCCTCGCCGCCGCCAGGGTACGACTGCCCGGCCTTGATCGTGTACGGCAGCGCCGTCCCGACTCGCTTGTCCGCGAAGTCCGCGGGGTACTCGGACTTCTCCGGGTAGGCCACCCCGTACACCGGCACCTCGGTCCGGCCCTCCTTCGGGCGTACGACGTAGCCGGCGGTCGGGACAGTGGTCCGGGTGTGCGCCGGGGTCTGGAACCAGGCCTTCTTGCCGTACCACCAGATCGCCGTCCATCCGGGCGCATGGTCCGCGACGACCGCCTGATGGGTCACGCTGATCTTGCTGCCCCAGTCGGCCGCGCAGTTCGTGCCGGGCGAGCCGTCGGTGTGCAGTCCGGGGTCGGAGAAGAGCGGTGCGTCGGTGGAGGGTTCGGTGTGGAGCGGGACGGCACTGCTGCCCTGGACCGGCAGGTCGACGCCCTTCTCGCAGTCGCGGAAGGCCTGCTGGTTGTCCTTGAACCGGGGGCTGACGGTGACGAGCGGACTGCTCTTCGGGGCGCTCGGCACGGTCGTCGGCTTGCCGAGCAGTGCCATGAAGCGGTTCCAGTCCCAGTAGGGACCCGGGTCCCAGTGCATCTTCCTGGTACCGGCCGCGCTGGTGGGCGGCACTCCGTCGTGGCCGATGATGTGCTGCCGGTCGAGCGGGATGTCGTACTTGTCGGCGAGGTAACGCACCAGCTTCGCCGTCGAGTTGTACATCTCGGGGGTGTACCACGTGGCGCCCTCGACGGCGACCCCCTCCTGCTCGATGCCGATGGAGTGGGTGTTGACGTACCAGTTGCCCGCCTGCCAGGCGACGTCCTTGTCCTTGACCATCTGGGTGACATGACCGTCGCCCGAGCGCACCACGTAGTGGGCGGAGGTCTGCTTCAGCGGGTTCTGGAAGATCCTCAGGGTGGTGTCGAAGTCCTCCTCGGTGTCATGCAGAACAATGAATTTGATCTTGTTGCTGTGCGGCCGGTCCGCGGTGTCATAGTTGCCGTACGTCTCCTTGTCGACCGGATCGCCGGTCTGCTGGTAGGCCGCCGGGACCCAGTCGCAGTCGAGGCCTAGCGGACACTCGGGCCGCACCCCGTCCGCGCCGGCCTGCGCCGCGGGTGTGAGCAGCGCGAGACTCAGGGCGCCGACGGTGGCCAGGGCGAGCGTGAGTCTGGTCCTCTGCTTGGACGTCATGACAACCCTTCTTGGAGCTGTGCGCATGGAATGTCGTACGTGGTCCGATCTCACTGTTCCGCTATGGGCGCACACTCTGTGACCTGAGGTGATGGCGCGTCAAGAGCACAAGGAGGGTTGCCGGTTGAGCCACTGGACCAGACCACTGGCAGGGTCTCTGACCTGCGACCGGAAAGAGGCAACGAGTTTCTGGCGGTGGGCCGTTACCTGGGTTTTACGGAGCAGTGGCCGGGCGCCGGAATGCGTCGGCACCTCCCGCCAGGACGCACCTTTTGTGTGACTAATTCCGGATGTGCGTGCCCCGGACAGCCCAGGGGTAGTGCTCGCGCGGACACGACAGGTACGCGCGACCCCGCGCGGAGACTCCCGGAAAGGCCGGACGCATATGGCTCAGCCCTTCATCCTGCCGGACTTCTATGTTCCGTATCCGGCGCGGCTCAACTCCCATGTCGAGGAGGCCCGACAGCACACCAGGACCTGGGCGCGCAGCATAGGGATGCTGGAGGGGTCCGGCATCTGGGAGGAGAAGGACCTCGACTCCCATGACTACGCGCTCCTCTGCGCGTACACGCATCCCGACTGCTCGGCGGAGGCCCTGTCACTGGTCACCGACTGGTACGTGTGGGTGTTCTTCTTCGACGACCACTTCCTGGAGCTTTTCAAGCGCAACCCGGACCGGGAAGGCGGAAAGAAATATCTGGACCGGCTGTCCGCCTTCATGCCGATGGAGCGAGGGGCGCCGACACCGGAACCGACGAATCCGGTCGAGGCGGGGCTGGCCGACCTGTGGGCGCGGACGGTGCCGGGGATGTCCGACGCCTGGCGGGCCCGGTTCGCGGAGGCGACAGAGAATCTGCTCTACGAGTCGCTGTGGGAGCTCGCCAATATCAACGAGGGGCGCATCGCCAATCCCGTCGAATACATCGAGATGCGTCGCAAGGTGGGCGGAGCCCCATGGTCTGCGGGTCTGGTGGAGTACGCGGCGGGCGCAGAGGTGCCCGAGTCGGTGGCCGACGAGCGGGCACTGCGGGTGCTGCGGGATGCCTTCTCCGACGGAGTACATCTTCGCAACGACCTCTTCTCGTACCAGCGGGAGGTCGAGGACGAGGGCGAGAACAGCAACGGTGTGCTGGTACTGGAGACGTTCCTGGGCTGCTCCACACAGGAGGCAGCCGACGCAGTCAACGACCTGCTGACCTCGCGGCTCCAGCAGTTCGAGAACACCGCGCTCACCGAACTCGGGCCGCTGTGCGCGGAGAAGGGGCTCGATCCGGCGGAGACCGCCGCGGTGCTCGCCTATGTCAAGGGATTGCAGGACTGGCAGTCCGGCGGCCATGAGTGGCACATGCGTTCCAGCCGCTACATGAACAGCGGCGGGGCCGGCGAGGCCGTCCTCGGCTTCGGTATGTCCGCGGCGTCGATCCGGTTCACTCCGCGTTCGGAGTCGGCGCGGCTGCGCAGCCACACCCATGTGCCGTACCAGAGGGTCGGTCCGTCGCTGCTGCCCGACTTCGACCTGCCGTTCGGCACGACGCTCAGTCCGCATCTGGACGGGGCCCGGGTCCGGATCGTCGACTGGTCGCGCCGGATGGGGATCCTGGAGGCGCAGCCGAGCGTGCCGGGCTCGCACATCTGGGACGAGGAGCGGCTCGTCGCGATCGATCTGCCGCTGTGCGCGGCGGGTCTGCATCCGGACGCGACGCCCGACGAACTGGACCTCTCCTCGCAGTGGCTGGCCTGGGGGACGTACGGCGACGACTGGTTCCCAGTAGTGCACGGGCGGCCCCGCGACCTGGCCGGGGCGCGGCTGGCCAACGAGCGGCTGTCGCTGTTCATGCCCTTGGACGGTTCCGCGGTGCCCGACCCCGTGAACGCGCTGGAGCGCGGTCTCGCCGATCTCTGGAAGCGGACCTCGGCCCCGATGGACGACAGCGCACGACGCGCGTTCCGTACGGCCATCGAGTCGATGACGGAGAGCTGGCTGTGGGAACTGGCCAATCAGGCGCAGAACCGGATCCCGGATCCGGTGGACTACATCGAGATGCGGCGGCTGACGTTCGGTTCGGATCTCACGATGAGTCTGTCCCGGCTCGGTCACGGCAGGAAGGTGCCGGAAGAGATCTACCGCAGCGGTCCGATGCGCTCCCTCGAGAACGCCGCCGCCGACTACGCGTGCCTGCTCAACGACCTCTTCTCGTACCAGAAGGAGATCGAGTACGAAGGCGAGGTGCACAACGGTGTCCTGGTCGTGCAGAACTTCTTCGGGGTCGACTACCCGACCGGTATGGCGATCGTGCACGACCTGATGAACTCCCGGCTCCGCCAGTTCCTCCATGTCGCCGAGCAGGAACTCCCGCTCCTGTACGACGACTTCGGGCTCGATTTCGAGGCGAGGGAGATCCTGGCGGGCTATGTCCAGGAGCTCAAGCACTGGATCGCGGGCATCCTGATCTGGCACCGGGGCTGCCGGCGCTACCGCGAGGAGGATCTGCGGCGCGGTACCGGCGCCCCGTGGCACCTCGGTGGTCCCACGGGGCTCGGCATCTCGGCGGCGCGGGTGACCGCGCTGTTCGCTCAGCCCTCGGCGACCAGCGCGTAGCGGCCGCCCGCACGGGCCTTGAAGACCCCCTTGCCGCTCGCGACCAGTGAGCTGCGGACGGTGACTTCGCGGCTGCGGCTCGCCGTGATCACCACACGGCGGGCCTGCCCCGCGGACCATGGAGCTGGCCCCAGGAACCGATCCGCAGCCCGGGGTCGAGCCGGTCGAGAGTGGTCTCCAGGCGGCGCCGGAAGGCGGGCGCGTCGCCGAGCCGAGGGCGCGGCGGTAGGTGGTGTCGGGGGCGGCCGGGTTTTCCTGACGGTCGTGCGATGCGTGATCCCAGGTGTCATGCCGCATGGCGCTAAAGGTCCGATGACTACCCGGACAAGGCACCTGACAAAGCAGCCTCTAGGACAGAGCCTGCGAACGCTTGAACAGAAGTGACCCCGCGGCCGCCCGATCAGTACGGACGGCCCTTGTGGGATGCCGGGGTCGGAGAAGCAGGGACGTTTCAGCCCTGCTGGAACAGCTCGGCCGGCAGCGGCTTCAGGAGGGTGTACAGATCATCGGTGATCGGCCGGTCCCAGCTGGCGATGGTGACGAGCACCCCGTCGCTGCGGTCGAACTGGACGCAGGAGATCCGGGTCTCGGAGAGCTTGACGCGCCGGACGATCAGCAGGTTGTCACCCTGCATCACCGGCGTGTCATCGGTGCCCGTCACCTCGACCGGCTCGTCGTTCTCCAGCGCGAGCAGCAGCTGCGCGACCTCGAAGGGGACCTGGCCCTCCTCGGTCTCGCGGGCGGGCGAGCCCTCCGGGAGATTGCCGATGATCATCGCCGGTCCGCGGCCGCCGAACAGGTCGTACCGCAGGAAGACGCCCTGACAGCTCCCGTCGGGGGCGGGCAGCAGGCCGGCGCCGAGATTTCCGGGCCAGTCGCCCGGGTCCATGGCCAGGACGTCGAAATCCGGGCCCGCGGGTGTGGCGGCGCTACGGCGGCGGAGGAAGGACATGCAGACATGTTACGTGTCCCGGCTCACCTTGCGGAGCCGGGCCCGGAGACCCTTCCCTCGGACTCCGCGGCGAGGGCCTGCAGCACACGCACCGCCTCGACGCCACGCCCGTGGGGGACGAACAGGTGGTCGTGGTGGTAACCCGCCACCACATTGCAGCTGACCTCCGCGTCCGTGAGGGCGAGCGCCACGGCGGCGGTGAGTCCGACTGCGTCCAAGGCGGAGTGGACGCGAAGGGTGATCCAGGCCGCCACATAGTCGTACGCAAGCCCTGCGGCGAGGGCTTCCGATTCCGGGATCACGAGAGTCAGCCCTTCGGGCTCGGCGACCGTCACCGCGGGAGTGACTCCGGCGGGGACTGCGGCGCCGGGCACGGTGGTGAAGACGTACCGGCCGGGATTCAGCTCCGGCCGCAGGCCGCTCAGCAGGGTTCGAAGATCACGCTCGCCAGTCATGATCACCACGCTACTGCGGCACGCCCCGGGAGGGCGGGGTGCGGTACCGCTCGTGGTGGCGGGTCACTCGGGCGCGGTTGCCGCAGGACGGTGTGCACCACTCCTGGCGGGGTGCACCTTGACGAAGTAGCGGACGCACCGTGGGGCGTGGCAGGCGCGCAGTGCGGCACGGTCCGGTCCGGCGAGGAAGCCGATCGCGGCGCGGGCCAGGGCAGCGGGCAGGGCGTTCCGCCGCGGCGTACCTCCGGTCGGGTGAGGGGAGGCGAGGGGGGGCGCCGCCGTCCGTCAGGTGAGGTCGAACTCGCCGTCGCGGGCGTTCACCACGAAGGCCCGCCATTCAGCCGGGGTGAAGATCAGCGAAGGGCTACCGGGTCTGCCGGCGTTGCGCATCGCGATGAATCCCTCGACGAAGGCGATCTGGACATCCCCGGCCCCCTGAGTGCCCGGCTGCCAGTTCGCGTTGCTGAGATCGAGGTCCGGCTTGTCCCAGCCGGCAAAGGGCTGCTGGGTGGTGCTCTCCGCCACGTCGGCTCCTCCCGCTCGTCGTCCCGGCCAAAGCCTAGCCACCGTCGGCGGTCCCGGACAGGCCGCGGCGAAGGGGCGTTCGGCCGGTCCGGGACGGCAGCCGGGTCAGCCGGTGGGTGGTTCGGCCCCGACCAGCCACATGGAGAAGAACTGCGCCCCACCGCCGTAGGCGTGGCCGAGCGCCTTGCGGGCGTCCGGCACCTGGTGTTCGCCCGCCTGTCCGCGTACTTGCAGGGCGGCCTCGGCGAAGCGGATCATGCCGGAGGCACCGATGGGGTTGGTGGAGAGCACTCCGCCCGAGGGGTTCACCGGCAGATCGCCGTCGAGTTCGGTGACGCCGGACTCGGTGAGCTTCCAGCCCTCCCCCTCGTCGGCGAAACCGAGGTTCTCCAGCCACATCGGCTCGTACCAGGAGAACGGGACGTACACTTCCACGGCGTCGATCTCCCTGCGCGGGTCGTCGATCCCGGCCTGACGGTACACATCAGCGGCGCAGTCCTTGCCCGCTTGCGGTGACACGAAGTCCTTGCCCGCGAAGAGGGTCGGTTCGCTGCGCATCGCCCCGCCGTGCACCCAGGCGGCCGGATGCGGTGAACGGTCCGCGCCGGCCCGGTCGGTGAGGATCATCGCGCACGCGCCGTCCGAGGACGGGCACGTCTCGGAGTAGCGGATCGGATCCCAGAGCATCGGTGCCGCCTGGACCTTCTCCAGAGTGATGTCCGGGTCGTGGATGTGTGCGTACGGGTTCTTGAGCGCGTTGCGCCGGTCCTTGTACGCGACGAGCGAGCCGACTGTGTCGGGCGCTCCCGTGCGGCGCATGTACGCGCGCACGTGCGGGGCGAAGAAGCCGCCCGCGCCCGCGAGCAGGGGTTGCTGGAACGGGATGGGCAGTGACAGGCCCCACATGGCGTTGGACTCGGACTGCTTCTCGAAGGCCAGAGTGAGGACGGTGCGATGCACGCGTGCGGAGACCAGATTCGCGGCGACGAGTGCGGTGGAGCCGCCGACCGAGCCCGCGGTGTGCACCCGCAGCATCGGTTTGCCGACCGCGCCGAGGGCGTCGGCCAGATAGAGCTCCGGCATCATCAGGCCCTCGAAGAAGTCCGGCGCCTTCCCGATCACGACGGCGTCGATGTCCGCCCAGGTCAGTGCGGCGTCCTGCAGCGCGCGGACGGCGGCCTCGCGGACCAGGCCGGCGATGGAGACGTCCCGGCGGGCGGCGACATGCTTGGTCTGGCCGATGCCGACGACGGCCACGGGCTCCTTAGGCATGAGCGGCCTCCCCTTCGAGGACGGCGACCAGATTTTGTTGCAGGCAGGGCCCGGAGGTGGCATGAGCGAGCGCCCGGTCCGACTCACCGCGCTGGATGCGGGCCGCAGCCTCGCCGAGCCGGATCAGCCCGGCAGCCATGACGGGGTTGGCCGCGAGCGCTCCTCCGGACGGGTTGACGCTGACGCCGGCGTCGACTCCGAGCGCCCTGCGCAGCACGACCTCCTGCGACGTGAACGGGGCATGCAGCTCCACGGTGTCCACCGGTCCTTCGAAGGCCCCCGCGCGTTCGGCGGCGAGGCGGGTCGACGGCGAGTCGGTCAAGTCGCGCACCCCGAGACTGTGGGCCTCGATGCGGTGGTCGATGCCACGGATCCAGGCGGGTCGGGTGCACAGGGCGCGTGCGGTGTCACCGGCGGCGAGGACCACGGCAGCGGCGCCGTCGCCGACCGGCGGGCAGTCCCCGGTGCGGAGTGGCTGTACGAGGTAGTCACCGGCCGGGACCGAACCCGAAAGCTGTGCGTGCGGGTTGTCCGCGGCAGCGGTGCGGCTGCGGTGGGCGATCGCGGCGAGGGCGGCCTCGTCGGTGTGGCCCGCGTCGATCAGCGCCTGGGCCTGGAGTGCGGCGAGGGCGACGGAGTCGGGCCAGAGCGGGCCGACGTAATACGGGTCGAGCTGGCGGGTGAGGACGTCGCGCACGTTGCCGGGAGAGGACTTCCCGTACGCGTAGACGAGGGCGGTGTCGGCCTCGCCGGTCTGGAGTTTCACCCATGCCTCGTACAGCGCCCAGGCGCCGTCCATCTCCACATGGGACTCGGAGATCGGCGGGTGGGCGCCGACGCCGTCGAGCGCCATGGTGAAGGAGAAGGCTCGGCCGGCGAGGTAGTCGCTGGATCCCGAGCAGGTGAACCCGATGTCGCTCGCCTTCAGACCGGTGGCGCCGAGGACCTGGTGGAGGACCGGCATCAGCATGTCGACTTCGGAGAGTTCGTCGGTGCGCCGCAGATGATCCGTCTGCGCGAAGGCGACGATCGCTACGTCTCGCATCTACAGCAGCTCCTTGTACACGTCGTAGTCGGCGTCCGGCTCTCCGGTGGGCCGGTAATGGTCGGGGTGGCGGCCCTCCCCGGTCCAGACGGGTTCGACCCGCAGCCCCATGCGCACCTGGTCGTACGGGATGCCGCCGATCCGTCCGTGCAGGGCGAGGTCGGCGCCGTCGAGCGCGATGTGGGCGTAGACGTACGGCACTTCGATGTCGGAATTCGCCGTGTGCGCAGCCTTGATGTTGACGATGCAGTAGGTGGTGACGGTGCCGCGCGGACCGACTTCGACCTGTTCGGCGGTGGCGACGCCGCAGGTGGGGCAGGCGCCGCGGGGCGGGACATACACCTTGCGGCAGGATGGGCAGCGCTCGCCGACGGTGCGTTGTTCGGCGAGGGCGTTGAGGTACGCGTTCTGGGCGCGGCCGGGGGTGTACGTGTAGTCGAGGCGGGCCGGGGTGACGATGCCGGTGACAGGGTCCGCGAACTCGCCGCTGTGCGGGGACGGTTGGCCGGCCTCGCCCTCGTACGGTTCGAAGCAGGCGATGTCCGTGATGGCGCCGGTACGCTCCGGGGACCAGCGGATGCGGACGCGCATGCCGGTGTGCACTGCTCCGGGTCCCGGTGCGTCGAGGGCGTGGAGCAGTGCCGTGTCGGCCCCGTCCAGCTTGACCAGCACCCAGGCGAACGGGGTTGCCAGGGGCTGGTCGCGGCGTGGGGCGGGGTTCCAGGCCCAGGTGGTGACGGTGCCCGTGGCGGCGACCTCGGTCAGTTCGCGGAGTTCGTCGGCGGTGACGGGGTCGTACTCGACGGGCGGGACGAGGACTCTTCCTTCGGCGGTCCGCACGCCGAGGACGGTCCGCTCGCGCAGTCCGGTGAGGAAGGCGCTCTGGACGGGGCCGAGGGAGCGGGTGAAGGGGAACTCGACCACCAGCGGTGCGCTGAGGACGTCGGGCACGGTTGTCTCCTTGGCTCAGGCGCGCCGGTACACGGGCGGGCGCTTCTCGGCGAAGGCGCGGGCGCCTTCCTTGGCGTCGGCGGTGGCGAAGACCGGCCAGCCGCGCTTCAGTTCGGCGGCGAGGCCCTCGGTCTCGGTCATCTCGGCGGTCTCGTACACGGAGGCTTTGACGGCTTCGACGGCGAGCGGGCCGCAGGCATTGATCCGCTCGGCGACGTCGAGGGCCTGCTCCAGTGCGGTGCCGTCGGGGACGACTCGGCCGATGAGCCCGATACGGGCGGCTTCGTCGGCGCTGTACGGACGTCCGGTGAGCAGCATTTCGAGGGCGTGGGTGCGGGGGATCTGGCGCGGCAGCCGGACCGTCGAGCCTCCGATGGGGAACAGTCCGCGCTTGACCTCGAAGAGTCCGAAGGTGGCGCTCGCGCCGGCGATGCGGATGTCCGTTCCCTGCAGGATCTCGGTGCCGCCGGCCACGCAGTATCCCTCGACTGCGGCGATGACCGGTTTGCGGGGGCGGTGGTGGCGCAGCATCGCCTTCCAGTGCAGATCAGGGTCGGCCGTCATCCGGTCCCGGTACTGCTCGCCCTCCATCCCCTTGCCCGCCAGCGCCTTGAGGTCCATGCCGGCGCAGAAGGTACCGCCCGCGCCGGTGAGGACGACGGATCGGATGCCGTCGTCCTCGTCGGCGGCCAGCCAGCCGTCGTACAGCCCGACCAGCATCGGCAGCGAGAGCGCGTTCTTCGCCTCCGGCCTGTTCAGGGTGAGCACCAGTGTGGCGCCTTCGCGCTGCACGGTGAGGTGTTCCGTACCACCCATTGCCTGCCTCCCGTCTCCAGATCCAGAACAGGTTGCAGTAGGCCGGGGTTCAGTTCAATAGTTTCCTGACAGTCAGTCAGATTTCTTCTACGGAAACTCTTCCCAGTTGTGCCGGTCGGCGCTCTAATGACCGCCGAGCCACTCAGCACCCCGGGGTCAGGAGGAACGGTGGAGTACAACCTTGCCGACCTGTTCGAGTCGGTCGTCGACGTGGTCCCGGATCGCGAGGCGCTCCTGTACCTCGACCACCCCGGTACGGGTGCGGAGCGCCGGCTCACCTACGCGGAGCTGGACGCCGCCGCCAACCGGATCGCCCACCATCTGATCGGCGCGGGCCTCACGCCGGGAGAACACCTCGGCCTCCACCTCTACAACGGCATCGAGTACCTCCAGACAGTCCTGGCCTGCCTCAAGGCACGCCTGGTACCGGTCAATGTCAACTACCGTTACGTGGAAGAGGAGTTGATCTACCTCTACCGTGATGCTGATCTGGCGGCGCTGGTCTTCGACGCCGAGTTCGACGAGCGGGTCGCGGCGGCCGCGCCGAAGGCCCGCAAGCTCCGCCACCTCGTACGGGTGGGCACGCCGGTGGCGGGCTCGCCCGGTCCGGATGCCGTGGCGTTCGCCGATGCCGAGGCGGCCGGGAATCCCCGGCGCGGTTTCGCCCCGCGCTCGGCCGACGACCAGTTCATCATCTACACCGGTGGGACCACGGGCATGCCCAAGGGTGTGATGTGGCGCCAGGAGGACCTCTTCTTCTCCGGCCTCGGCGGCGGCGCCCCGACCGGCGAGCCGGTGAAGGCGCCGCAGGAACTGGCCGAGCGGGTGGCCGCGGGTGGTGACGGCATCACCTTCTTCCCCACTCCCCCGCTGATGCACGGCACCTCGACGCTCACCGCGTTCATCGGGTTCAACTTCGGGCAGCGGGTCGTCCTCCACCGCAAGTTCGTCCCCGAGGAGGTGCTCCGGACGATCGAGAAGGAGAAGGTCACCAGTGTGTCGCTGGTCGGCGACGCGATGCTGCGGCCGCTGATCGACGCACTGAAGGGACCGCTGAAGGGCACCGACTGTTCGTCCATGTTCTCCGTCTCCAGCTCGGGCGCGATCATGTCGGACTCGGTGCGCGCGGAGTTCCAGTCACTGGTGCCCACCGTGATGATGCTGAACAACTTCGGCTCGTCCGAGTCCGGCTTCAACGGCACGGCGACGGCCGACTCCGGTCCGCGGAACGGATTCCGCCTCCAGGTCAACTCCCGTACCGCGGTGGTCGATCCATCGACGTACGAACCCGTTGCTCCGGGCGAGCCGGGGCGGATCGCCCAACGGGGACATGTGCCGCTCGGCTACTACAACGACCCGAAGAAGACCGCGGAGACGTTCTTCCGCAAGGGCGAGGAGCGGTGGGTGCTGCTCGGTGACATGGCGACCGTCGATGCGGGCGGCATCGTCACCGTCCTCGGACGCGGCTCCCAGTGCATCAACACCGGCGGCGAGAAGGTGTACCCGGAGGAGGTCGAGCAGGCGCTCAAGTCCCATCCGGACGTGTACGACGCACTGGTGGCGGGGGTGCCCGACGCGCGGTGGGGCAATCGCGTGGCAGCGGTCGTGCAGCTGCGGGAAGGCGCGGCCGAGCCCTCGCTCGACGACGTCCAGGCGCACTGCCGGACTCGTCTCGCCGGATACAAGATCCCCCGGCAGCTGGCGATCGCTCCGCAGATCCAGCGGTCACCAAGTGGCAAGGCCGACTACCGGTGGGCCCGCTCCGTCGTGGCACCCGGCAGCGGGGCTCAGGGCTGAGACGCGCCGAGTCACCCGATTGCCTCACCCCGCGAGCAACCCCCGGACGTGCGACGCGGCCGTCCGGTCGTAAGCCATTCGGGCACGGGATACGCTCGTCCGCTCACCCTGCGTGGCAATGGTCGGCGATCGCCCATAGCTTCGGCTCATGAGGAAACGACACATCACCAG
Organism: Streptomyces sp. NPDC048411; assembly: GCF_040704695.1. NCBI lineage: Bacteria > Bacillati > Actinomycetota > Actinomycetes > Kitasatosporales > Streptomycetaceae > Streptomyces > Streptomyces sp. NPDC048411. Next base: position 1,266 of record NZ_JBEZKL010000119.1, on the reverse strand, counting down.
CCTCGTGTGCATGGCAGTCGTCTCGGCCACCGCGGTGGCCTGCGCCGAACCGTCCGTCTCCGCCGCTACCCCGGCCGAGCGCACGGTCCATCCGGGCCAGTCGATCCAGGCCGCCGTGGACGCCGCCCGGACGGGTGACACCATCGTCGTCCAGCCCGGCATCTACCACGAGAGCGTCCTGATCAAGAAGCAGGGTCTGACCCTGCGCGGCACCGGGGCCGGGACCGTCATCAAACCGAGCTCGACCGGGACCAAGGCCGGCAACGCCTGCGCGAAAGCCGGCAACGGCATCTGCGTGCTGGGCACGTCCGCTCACACCGTCGACGGTGTGAGCATCCGCTCCCTCACCGTCTCCGGATTCAAGAAGAACGGAATCTGGGCGTCCTGGACCGACGGTCTGAAGGTCCGGCAGGTGACCTCCGAGGCCAACGGTGTCTGGGGCATCGCCCAGGAAAGGTCGACCCGCTCCGAGCTCCGGAGCAATACCGCCCACCGCAACGGCGACGCCGGCATCTTCGTCGCGAACACCGTGGCCGAGGAGGGCGGAGCCATCGACACCCGCGGGACGCAGCTCCGCGGCAACACGCTGACGGACAACCGGATCGGCATCACTGCCCGCCGCGTCCGCAACCTCACCCTCCGGGACAACAACCTCACCGGCAACTGCAGCGGCATGTTCGTCGTCGGCGACGAAAACAAGCCGCAGGCCGGGGTCATGACCATCCACAACAACCGGGTCACCGGCAACAACAAGTTCTGCCCGGCGACCCCCCGGCTGCCCGCCATTCAGGGCTCCGGCATCGTCCTCACCGGCACCGTGGACACCAAGGTGCGCGACAACACGATCCGGAACAACGTGGGCGCCACCCCGCTCTCCGGCGGCCTCGTGCTGTTCAAGAGCTTCGTGGGCGCCCACAGCACCGGCAACACCATCAGCCGCAATGTGGTGCTGGGCAACCGGCCCGCGGACCTGGCCAACCAGGAAGCCGGACCGAGCAACACCTTCGTCGGCAACACCTGCGCGACGTCCGCACCGGCCGGCATGTGCCGGCCGTGACCCGCCGCACGAGAAGAAGCGAGACGGTATGACCACCGTGAGCACCACTCCCATCCCCACCACCCCCCTGCACACCCCGCAGCCGGGAATGCGGCTGCGCGAGATCGTCTTCGGCGCGGCTAGCCGGGCGGCGAGACGAGCAGCAGGAGGCCCTGCGAGTCGGTGCGCCGGTCGGCGTCGGCCGTGCCGAGCTGCTTGGCGAGGCTGTC
>NZ_JBEZKL010000118.1:0-22958 GCF_040704695.1 Streptomyces sp. NPDC048411 | reverse complement strand
GCTCATATTGCTCTTCTTGCTCACTGCCTGTAACTGCTTCCTCCGGGACCTTCCGTCCCAGTATCAGGCTGTCCAGGTCAAAGGGGGAGCTTCACAATGACCTCGAGCGGAACTTCATCGCCACCCACGAGGACGCCCGCCCCCTCCAGATGGTGCCGACCGAGTACGGCGACCTGACCGACACCAGCTACAAGCAGACGATGCGGGCCACCCTCGACCCCGCGGTCGTGGTCATGTGGACCGGCACCGACGTCGTACCGCCCGCGATTACCAACGAGCAGGCCGACGGCGCATCCAAACTCTTCGGCCGCAAGGTCTTCGTCTGGGACAACTACCCGGTCAACGACTACGGCAACACCAGTGGCCGACTGCTGCTCGCCCCCTACGACAAGCGCGAGACGGGACTCTCCGAGCACCTCACCGGAATCGTCGCCAACCCGATGAACCAGCCGTACGCCAGCAAGATCGCGGTCTTCGGCGCCGCGGAATTCACCTGGAATGACAAGGCGTACGACGCGAAGGCGAGCTGGGCGCGTGCCATGGCCTACCTCGCGGGCGGTGACCGCCGGGCCACCGACGCGCTGCTCGTCTTCGCCGACCTGGAACACCTGGCCCCGACCTTCGGCACCACCCCCTGGCAGTCCCAGGCACCCGAACTCGCCGGCCGGATAGCCGAGTTCTGGAAGGCATGGGACGCGGGCGACCGCACCAATTCTGTCAAGACACTGCGCACCTACGCGAACGAAATCGAGGACGCCCCGGCCACCATCCGCGCCGGATCGGTGGAGCAGGGCTTCGCCGCCGATGCCAAGCCCTGGCTGGACGCCACCCAGCTGTGGGGCATGTCGATGGTGAAGACACTGGACGCGCTCGCAGCCCGGCAGGCCGGTGACAAGGAGAAGGCCGAGGCGCTGCTCGCCGACTCCGAGGCTCTGCAGAAGCAGGCCCGGGCCGTACGGGTCGATCCGGCGCGCAACACATGGGGCAAGGTCCAGCCCAAGGTCGGCGACGGGGTACTCGACTCCTTCCTCATCCAGGCGGACATCCGGCTTCAACTGTGGGATGCCGCGGGCGGCTCGGAGAACCTCGCGCTGAAGGGCACGGCGAGCGCATCCAGCGTCGAGCAGAACCTCGACCGGCTCTCGGCCCGGTACGTCAACGATGGTCAGCTCGGCACCCGTTGGGCATCCGGCTACAGCGACAACGAGTGGGTCCAGGTGAAGCTCGCCGCCCCCGCCGAGGTCGCAGCGGTAACCCTCGCCTGGGAGGGGGCCTGCGCGACGGAGTACCAGATCCAGACTTCCCTGGACGGGACTAACTGGAGCGTGGCGGCCACCCAGCACCCCGACAGCTGCGGCAATGACGTGATCAAGATCAACTCCGGCGGTGCGGTGCAGTATGTCCGAATGCAGGGCGTTGAGCGGAAGACGACCTGGGGCTACTCGGTCTACGAGATGGGCATCTACGGCTCGCCGGCGGCGTGATCCGGCGGTAGCCGCCAAGGCGTAGTCAAGAGGCAGGAGGGCGGTACGTCCGAGGCGGACCGCCCTTGACTCACGCCGCAGCCTGGGAGGCGGCTTAGAGTGCCCGGCAGTAGGCTTCGCGGCGTCGCGGGGCCGGCGCACGCACCTCGCGGCGTTGTCGTCAATCACCAACGCTCCGCGTTGGCTCAATCCTCCGCCTTGCGATGCACGCACTCCAGCCCCGCTCCTTCATCCACGCTGCCTACTGCCGGGCACTCTTATGCCCCCTTCTTTCGGGGAACCTCTACGGGCTCGAGCAGCACCTGCAGCATGGGGCGGTACCCCGCGCCCCCGACCTCCACCGCCGCGCATTGCACCAAGGGCGGCCACGGATCCCGAACAAACCCGCAGCGATCACTGCGGGCGTCCCACATGCGTCGATGGTTTCCCTGCGTGGACGCACGTAACATGGCATGAATTGTTGGGATAGGCCAGATGGCGAGCGAAATCGGCTCTTGGGTCGGGCCTTTGCCAAGGGCTGGGCCTGTGGGCACGACGCAGGATGCAGATCGGCGGTGCTCGGAGTATCTCAATTACGTCGGAGCGTGGCCTGGCATTCACTGACACGGCGTTTGCCGCGGTGTACCTGCTGGACGCAGAGGGCGAGCTACGGTCGGCCGAGGAGGTCAGCATGTCCAGCACCCGGTACGGGCTTGCGAAGCAATACACCCAGGCCGACCGGTCGCCTGTCTTCGATGCCTTTGTTACTGGTTGTCCGAAGTGGTTCGGACCTGGGCAACCGGTCCTGTGAGCCGAGGGCGATCCGGCGAGGCCGTCGGCCGACGTCTCCTTGGGTGTGCTGCCGCTCGGATCGGACGGTCGATGGCTGGGCTGTCTGGTGGTCGTGGACGAACGGGGCGGCGGCTTCGATCGCGTGCGGTGCGGCCTCCTGGAGTTGTATGCCCGGCAGCTCGCGGCGCGGCTCGAGGAGGCCGACGCGCGGGAGACCGGCACGACCGCCGGCTCCGAGGGGCAGGGGCCTGTACTACTTCCGAAACTCAGTGACCAGGTCTCACCTGGTGGTTCACGCTGCGGCTTTGTACTCGTTGATCAGCCCACCGAGAACGGGTATCCGGCGGGTCCGCCCCGCCCGGACCGGGAACGGGGTCACGTTCGGGTCGTCGTCGGGGGCGCGCAGGCTCAGTCCGGCGCCTTGATGGCTGCGCCCGCCGTTGTAGTGAGCGACGTAGTAGTCAAGGACCGTGCGCAGGTGGCGCTCGCCGCCGATGAGCATCCGGTCGGTGCACTCGGCGCGGACGGTGCGCACGAACCGCTCGGCGATCGCGTTCATCTGCGGTGCGCGTCCCGGAGCCATCGGGAGCGAGGTCGGTTCTCGCCTGCGGAGCAGGCGCGCCACCTGGGATCGTCATGCGGCGTGTTCGGCGCACAGGCAGCCGACGCCCTTCTCGATCCATTCCTGGCCGGCCCACTCCGGGTGTCGGTCGATCAAGAGCGCCCGGACCTCGGCCACGATCTCGCTCTCGCCCATCGCGGAGTCGCGGCGACGCCAGGTCTCGTCGCGCAGCTCGCGCAGATAGTCGCGGACGTCGGCGAGCACCTTCGGGCCGCCGACGGCGCCGTGGCCGGGAACGACCACCCGATGGCCGTCGGCCGCCAGCCGTTCCATCACCGTCAGCCATCGGACGCCGGAGACGTCGGTGTCGTGCGGCGGGCACCGTTCGACGAAACCGGCCTGACCGTGCACGGGCTGCGCGCCGACCCCGTCGGCGCGGTGCTGCGCACCGACGACCCCCTCGCCTGCCGTACGCGCCTGGAGCTGGCCGACCTGGCCGGTCGGCGCTGGTTCCGGTTCCCTGACGGCACCGACCGGCAGTGGTGGTCGTACTGGAACGGCGGCGAGCCGCGCGAGGGGCCGGTGGTACGGGCCGTCCAGGAATGCCGACAGGCCGTGCTCTGGAACGCCACGGTCGGCATCACCCCCCTCGGGCACGAGATGCCCGAGGGCCTGACCGCAGTGCCGCTGGCCGACATGGCACCGAGCCGCGTGGTGGCGGTGTGGAACGAGGACGACACGAACCCGCTGATCCCCTCGTTCGTCCGCATCGCGACAGCCACCCATCGCCACTGAACCCCTCCCAGGGCGAGACCGGACGGCGCATGGCACGAGAAACGCTCCTCAACAGTCCGTTGACGTGGGGCTGCGGCGGCGGGCGGGACGTGCAGACCATCCTTGGGCACGCGCACCTGAGCAGCCATCCGGCGACAGACGATAACGCCACGCCTGGAGCCGACATGGTCGGCTCCAGGCGCCTCTCACGAACTGGTGCGGGGAAGCCGCCTGGCTCACAGGCGCCCGCCTTCGGCCGCCGTCGGCCGGTGTGCCATCCCTTTGCGATCAGTTCTTCGCGGCGGGGGTACAGCGGCTCCCGGCGCTCGGGAGTTTCCGCTCCGTGAGGTAGTCGTCCACGGCGTCGCGTGTGCAGTCACTGCGTCCGTAGACGCTGTGACCCGCGCCCTCGTACGGCAGCAGGACGGTCGTCCTGCGCGTCTGCCGGTGCACATTGGTCGCCCACGCGTAGTTGTTCGCCGGATCGTGCAGCGAATGCAGCATGAGGATCTCGGGTGCCTCGGTGATGCGCAGGCGGTGCTGCGGGTTGTTCACCTTGTTCGGCCAGCCGACGCATCCGGCCACCGCCGCGTGTACGCGTGGTGAGCCGCGTAGGTGCGGTGCGGCCCGTAGTTCGGCTTCGGTCAGACTGGCGTACTCCCGGTAGTTCTTCGGCCGGAACCGCCAGTCCTGGCAGAACACCGCGTAGAACGGTTCCGCGCGCGTCTGCTCCTCTGCTCCCTGCGGTGTCCGTGGTTGAGGCTGCTGAGTTCGCCGCCGTTCCTTCGGTTCCTGTTCCCGCGCGTCGAGGCCGGCCACATAGGTGGCCAGCTCGTCCCAGTCCGGGCCGTAGAAGTACTTCTTGAAGGACTTGAGCGCGATCGCGTTCGCGGTGAGAACCTGGTCAGGGCTCTCCGGATCGTGTATCCCCCCTTTGTCCGCCCTGGCGAGCAGGTCGTCCCATACGGCAGTGACGTCCCGGCCGTGCAGGGCGCACGAGCTGGTGGACTCACACCACTTCACGAACCGGTGGAACGAGTCCTCCGCTGTGGCCGCCGAGGAGACGAGGAACTCCCGGACGCCGAGGCTGTGGTCGATGTTCGCGGTGAGGGCCATGGTCCGGATCCGGTCGCCGTACCGCTCCGCGTACTGCTCGCCGATCAGCGTGCCATAGGAGTGGCCGAAGTAGTTGATCTTCTTCTCGCCCAGCGACCTGCGGATCGCGTCCATGTCCCGGACGACGCTCAGGGTGTCGGCGTGGTCGAAGACCGGACCACTGTGCCGTCGGCAGTCCTGGCGTAGTGCCCGGTTGTACTTGGCGAGTTGATCGAACTCCGTCTGGTCACGGGGGTAGGCCGACGGCGCTCGGTCCAGCAACTCCGCTGAGCACTTGACCGGTTGGCTGCCTCCGACACCCCGTGGGTCGAACCCGACAATGTCGAACCTCTCCTGAACGTCCGCGCTGAAGTGGGACGTGGCACGCCGTACGGCGAAGTCCACCCCCGAATCGCCCGGTCCACCCGGGTTGACCAGCAGCACGCCGACCCGGCGATCCGGATCGGTCGCCTTGCGGCGGGCCACCGCGAGATCGAACTTCTCAGCCGACGGACGGGCCCAGTCGACGGGCAGGCGCAGGGTCCCGCATTCCGCTGCGGCGTCCTGGGGGCATGGTTTCCAGTCGATGGCATCCTGTGTCGTCGGGCTTCTGCCGGGACGGCCGGCATCCGCCGCCTCCACGCCTGGCGTCGACGCTCCGGCGAGTACTCCAGCGGCGAGCACTCCGGTGAGCGCCCTGAAGAGCGGTTGCATGAAGTCCTTTCCGTGGTCTTACAAAATGGATCACGGGGTTGCCCCCTGGTCGAACGTGACAGCGTGCCAACCGGGTCACAACCGCGCGAGACGGGAATCAGGGAAGGCACCGGGACGTGGTCAGGGTTGTCCTCCGGGTGGCGTCTCAGGGGTTGCCCCCCGCCCCCCCGAGTCTTCCCTGGACTTGGTGCAGCCCGGCCAGGGGCCAGACCGTGTCGATCCGACGTCATCAACCGTCTGGGGAGCGGGCGCGGGCGGCGGCTGCGGTGGTGTGGGCCCGGGTGCGGCCGGTGGTCGGCGTCGTCCTGGCGGCCGTGGACACTGTCGCCGTGGTGTACGTAATGCGCGGCGCGTTCACGCGTCGGCACCTGCTCGCCGAAGCCCGACGTCACCTCGCCTACGCCCTGCGCGGCCGACCTCACCAGCCGGGCCTGGACGAACAGATCGTGCAGGCGGTGGTCGACGACTACATCCGCCCCCTCGGGCGGGGCCGGATGATGACCGCCGGCCTGCGCGCCCTGGACCCGCGCGACACCGAGGACCAGGCCGTGCTGCGCCCGCTGCCCCGTAAGCGGTCCGCGCCCCCGTACGAGCGGGTCCGCCTCGCTGCCGGCGCCCTGGCCGCCCGGGTCAACGCAGCGCGACGTGCGGAGCGCCTGGGCTCCCGGCCGTACGCCGTCGCCGTGCCTGCCGCATCGAGGTCGCACCCGCGGCCGTTCCACACCGGCCGGAGGGCCGGCCGCCTTCTGGAGCAGCAGTCCGGCGTCGACGTCGACACGGTGGAGCAGTCCCGCCGGACCTTCGAAGCAGCCGCCCGGTTGGCCGCCAGGCTCCAGGACGGCATGCGGGAGCGCGCCGTCGCCCGCGGCCCCCGGCCACAGCCCGCCCCGGTGACGGCCTCGCCGCCGCACACCCAGCAGCCCGGCGTCCAGCACACGCCGGGCCGGACCGCAGGAGGAGTCGCGTGAGCACGGGGCGGTCTAAATTTCTGGGCACTCTCGCGAGCCGTGCTGTCGGAGGCGGCTTGTACCCTGCACTCATTCGACGATCGGACGATCACGGGTACGGGCATGCGGGCACGGGGCGGGCGTCCAAGGGCGGGAGCGCGGGGATTTCGATGAGTGACACACATCCGATACGAAGCCGCAGACCGGGCCTCTCGGTCGGTGCGCGCATCATCGCCGGGGTCGTCCTCGCCGCGATCGGGGCCGTCGGCGCCTGGCTCCAGCACGACGCTTCCGGCCGGAGTGCGGAGCCGCGTACGGAGTTCACCGCGAACAACCCGCCCGCCGGTCTGCCCACCGCGCTCACCACCGGCCAGCACCTCCACTGGTCCCGCTGCACCTCGCCGCCCACCGCGCGCACGGGCTACGACTGCGCCGCCATGAAGGCCCCCCTCGGCTACCGGAAACCAGACGGCAGGACGATCGACGTCGCCCTGATCCGCCGCAAGGCCACGGGCCCGAACGCCCGGCGCATCGGCTCGCTCGTCCTCAACTTCGGCGGCCCCGGCGTGTCCGGCGTGATCGGACTGCCCGAACTCCTCAACCAGTACAAGCCGCTCCTCGACCGCTACGACCTGGTCTCCTTCGACCCGCGCGGCGTTGGCGCGACCATCCCTGTGCGCTGCGGGAAGACCGCGGACGACACCGGCTACGACGGGGCCGACGCCTGCGCCGAGCACTCCGGGGCGCTCCTCCCGTACATCGGCACCTCGCACACCGCGCGCGACCTCGACCTGATGCGCTACCTCCTCGGCGACGAGCGGCTGCACTACTTCGGCGTCTCGTACGGAACGGCGCTCGGCGCGGTCTACGCCCACCTGTACCCGTCGCACGTCGGACGGCTCGTCCTCGAAGCGTCCGTCGATCCGACCGAGGACCTCGACGAGAAGCAGGTGTCGCAGGTCAAGGCGGTCCAGGCGGCGTTCGACCGGTTCGCTGCGCACTGCGCGGCCCGTATCCGCCACTGCCCGACCGGCGACGGGCCCGAGGAGGCCGCGCGACGCATGGCGCGCCTGGCCGACCGCCTGGAGAAGAAGCCCGCCCCGGCCGGCGGCGGAAGGCACCTCGACGCCGACGACCTCGCGTACGCCGTCAGCGACCATCTCGACCTCGGCACAGACGGCTGGTCGCCGCTCGCCAAGGCCCTCACCACGCTGATCGACCACAACGACGGCCGTCCGCTGAGCAAAGGCGCGGACGACATCGGCTCCGCCGACCGCGCGGCGACCCCGCGCGACAGCAGCCGCGCCGCCCAGACCGCGATCACCTGCGCGGACTCCAGCCTGCGCCCCGGCTTCGAACGCCTCGACAGGGACGAGGCCCGCATCAAAGCCGCCTCACCCGTCTTCGGTGCGGCCTGGTCCACCGGCGTCTACCTCTGTTACGACTGGCCGTTCGACGGCGAGCGCGCCACGCCCCAGGTGAACGCCGACGGTGCGGCCCCCGTCCTAGTGGTCGGCGGCACCGGCGACCCGACTACCCCATACCCCGGCGCCCGCCACATGGCCCGCGCCCTGGGCGACGGTGTCGGCGTGCTCCTGACGGCCGAGGAGGAGGGCCACGGCACATACCCGCAGAACCGCTGCGTCACGGAGGCGGTCGACCAATACCTCCGCACGGGCCGCACCCCGGCCCCGGGGACGGTGTGCCGGGGCAGCATGTCCTGACGCCCGTAATGATCCGCCGGGCGGCCGTCAGCACACCGGTTCGCTCGCAGGGGCCCCGGGCGTGCACCACCACACCGCCCAGTCCGAGACCGCCTTCGGGTGGGTGCCGGGTCGATCGCCTGGGGCATGATCGTCGACGGATACCGCCCCGATCGCCTCGACGAAGTTTCTGCAGCTCAGTGGCTTGGATATGGAATGTAGCGTCTGCAACAAGTGTGGTGCAGGCGGACTCACCCTTTTCCTCCCTGGTGCTGTGACCGCGTAGGTTCGCCGGGTTGGTGGTCGTGACGGTTGGATGTGCGGTGACGTCCATTCGACCGCTGGAGGCGCGGTGGCTGAGCCTGTCCGTGTACGCAGATTGACCGACAAGGAGGGGCAGAAGCTGAAGCAGATCGTGCGCCGGGGCAGCACGAGTTCGGTGCGTTACCGGCGGGCGATGATGCTGCTCGCTTCGGCGGGCGGAAACCGGGTGCCGGTGATCGCCCAGCTGGTCCAGGCCGATGAGGACACCGTGCGCGACGTGATCCACCGCTTCAACGAGATCGGCCTGGCCTGCCTGGATCCTCAGTGGGCGGGAGGCCGTCCCCGCCTGCTCACCCCTGACGACGAGGACTTCGCCACCACCCGCCCCACCAGGCTCGGCCAGCCCTTCACCCGCTGGTCGATCCGCAAACTCGCCGCCTACCTGCGGGAAGTGCACGGACGTGTCATCCGCATCGGCCGTGAAGCCTTACGGTGCCTGCTCCGGCGCCGCGGCATCACCTTCCAGCGCACCAAGATATGGAAGGAATCACCCGACCCTCATCGCGACGCCAAGCTCGACCGGATCGAGCAGGTTCTGGGCCGCTTCCCGGACCGGGTCTTCGCCCTCGACGAGTTCGGGCCGTTGGGGATCCGGCCCACCGCAGGCTCCTGCTGGGCGAAGCAGGGCAAGCCAAACCGGCTGCCGGCGACCTACCGCCGCACCCACGGCGTCACCTACTTCCACGGCTGCTACTCCGTGGGCGACGACCGCCTGTGGGGCGTCAACCGCCGCCGCAAGGGCACCGCCAACACCCTGGCCGCGCTGAAGTCGATCCGCGCCGCCCGGCCCGACGGCGCCCCGATCTACATCATCCTGGACAACCTCTCCGCCCACACCGGCGCCGACATCCGTCGCTGGGCGAAGAAGAACAAGGTCGAGCTGTGCTTCACCTCGACCTACGCATCCTGGGCCAACCCGATCGAGGCCCACTTCGGCCCCCTGCGGCGGTTCACCCTGGCCAACTCCCACCACCGCAGCCACCCCACGCAAACCCAGGCACTGCACCGCTACCTGCGCTGGCGCAACGCCAACGCCCGCCACCCCGACGTACTTGCCGCCCAACGCAAGGAACGCGCCCGCATCCGCAGCGAGAAGGGCACCCGCTGGGGCGGACGCCCCCTCAACGCCGCAGCCTGACCGACCGCGAACCGCAGCCCCGGAGTGCCGAAAGAGACAAGTTCACGAGAAGGACAGCGACAGAAGGACGACTCAGGAGGCGGACGGCTCGATCTCCCCCGCAAAGACGATGACCTGGTCGATGAGGCTCCGCCGCAGATGGACGACGTCCGTTCCCGCCAGGCGGGGGCCTCCATCCGGCGTGGTGAATACCCACTGGTACCGGGCCCACTCGTCAGGCATGTCCACGTCTGAGCAGCGCACCATCGTGCCGGTCCCCGCCGGGTGGCGCCGGATGTCCAGCACGAACCGCTCGACCGCCGCGATTCCTTCGCTGCGACCCAACGGTCCCCAGAAGACCACGTCTGAGGTTAGGGCCTGGGAGAGCAGGGCAGTCACATAGCTGTCGTCCGAGGCGTTAAACGCGGAGATGAACGTGTCGATCGCGGAGCGTGCCGTCTCTTCCTGCATGCCCCAGTAATACCAGCCGTTGCGCGTGCGCTCGTCCCGCGAGCCGCCTTCCGATCACGGTGGACCATCCCGGTCACAGCACTAGGGCGTGTGTTGAAAGTGGATCAAGCGGTCGCCAACTCGGCGAATCAGGGGCAGTAGGTACCCTCAAGGACCTGATCGTTTGCGCTTGGAGGAGTCGTATGAGCTTGGATCTGGTGCCCGTCGACCGCGAGCCGGCTGCCGGGGCTGTCCTGCTGACCGGCATCCCGGGGAGTGGGAAGTCGACGGTGGCCACTGCGCTGGCCAGCCGGTTCCGGATGGCGGCCCATATCGAGGTGGACGCACTCCAGCAGATGATCGTCAGCGGTGGGCAATGGCCCTCACCGGCCGCGAACGCGGAAGCCGACCGGCAGATTTTCCTGCGGGCCCGCAACGCGTGCCTTCTGGCGGACAGCTTCGCGCGGGCCGGTTTCATCCCGGTGCTCGATGATGTCGTGGTCCGTCGTTCCCACCTTGACTTCTACCGCACGACGCTGGCGGCCGTGCCGCTCCACATCGTCATCCTGGCTCCCGGCCCGGCAGAGGCATGGCGGCGCAACCAAGCTCGGGAGAAGGCCCTGGCCACGGACTGGTCGCCACTGGATGAGGCGATGCGCTCCGAGCTCGCGCAGCAGGGAATCTGGATCGACAACGCTGCGCAGTCGGTTGAAGAGACGGTTGAAGTGATCCTTTCTGTGACTGGTCTGGCGTCCAGTTCTGAAGTCGATCAGTCTCTGCGATGATCGCCCGGTGGCGCGCGGAGACCTGACGGATACCCAGTGGGATCGGCTGGCGCCGTTGTTGCAGGGAGGCAAGAAGCCGGGACGTCCACCGAAATGGACGAGACGGCAGCTGATCGACGGCATACGGTTTCGGACCCGCACTGGCGTCCCGTGGCGAGATGTCCCAGAGCGGTACGGGCCCTGGGGCCGGGTGTACGACTTGTTCCGCCGCTGGCAGCGGGACGGGACCTGGCAGAGCATCCGTGCCGAACTACAGGTCCAGGCGGATGCCCAGGAACTCATCACCTGGGACATCAATGTCGACTCCACCGTATGCCGGGCCCACCAGCACGCCGCCGGCGCGCGGAAAAGGGGGATCTGCAAAAGGAGCCGCCCGGCGGTGTCGGCACGGCGGAGCCGGACGACCACGGCCTTGGACGCTCGCGCGGCGGTCTGACGACCAAGCTGCATCTGGCCGTCGAGCAGGGCCAGAAGCCGATGTCGATCGTGATCACTGCCGGACAGCGAGGGGACTCTCCGCAGTTCGAACCCGTCCTGGAGAAGATCCGCGTCTCCCGTCCCGGTCCGGGCAGGCCACGCACCCGTCCGAATCGGGTCCGCGCCGACAAGGCGTACGCCTCCCGAAAGAACCGCGCCTACCTGCGCAGGCGCGGTATCCGCTGCACGATTCCAGATAAGGCGGACCAGGCCCGGAACCGCAAGAACCTCGGCTCGCACGGTGGTCGGCCGCCGAAGTTCGACAAGATCGACTACCGCGAACGCCACGCGGTTGAGTGCGCCATCAACCGCCTCAAGCGACACCGGGCCGTGGCCACGAGGTATGACAAGCTTGCGGTCCGATACGAAGCGACCGTCCTCATCGCAGCCATCAATGAGTGGCTGTGACCAGCACATTCGATACACGCCCTAGCCCGCTCCTCCTACTACGCCTGGCGCGATGGCGAGGCCGCCCGCCGCAAGCGCCAGGCGGCCGACGACGTGCTCGCGCACGAGATCACCGTGCTGCACATCGCCTCCCGAAAGACCTATGGCGTCCCGCGCATCCACGCCGAACTGCGGCGCCTGGGGCAGCGGGTGAACCGCAAGCGCATCGCCCGCATCATGCGCGAACGCGACATCCGCGGCGTCACCCGGCGCAAGCACCGCTCGCTGACCCGGCCGGACAAGAAGGCGAAGCCGGCCCCGGACCTCATCGGCCGCGACTTCCATGCCGAGCTCCCCGGCACCAAGCTGGTCGGCGACATCACCTGCCTGCCCACCACCGAGGGCTGGCTTTACCTCGCCTGCTGGCTGGACCTGGCCACCCGCGAGGTCGTCGGCTATGCCATGGCCGACCACCACCGCGCCGAACTCGTCGTCGACGCTCTCGACATGGCCCACGGCCGCAGCGGACTGGAGCCCGGCCGCGACAACCGTGACCTGGAACTGACCTCGCCCGCCCTCCGAGCGCCCTCAACCGCACCCTGAGGCAGCACCGCAGCCGCGAGGATTTGTCACGCAACCGAGAATCCGGAGTCATGTCATCCGCTTGAGAACGGGCCGGAGGCGCTGGTCGCGTGGTCGATCAGATGACATCGACGCTGAGAACCTACAGCCTGCAGGGTCTCAAATTTCGTGTCGGAATCTCACAGCTGGTGCCGGATGGAAGTCGGATCCGACGTGGCGCTGAGACATGCAGTGTCCTGTCGCAGCGCAGCTGGCAGACTCTCACTCGGTCTCATCCGTGTTGTCGGATTCTCACCATTTCGCGCGCCAAGTGAAGTGAACATTATCCGGGTGATCTTGACTGCTGTCAGCGCCTACCACCTGATCTTGTTCGGTCCCGCGAGGCTACTGCTGATGGGCGGCCGGTCGCGCGAGAGTGAGTCCGCTCCACCGCTCCAGTTCGCCCGCGTGGCTGCCGACCGCCGTCGTCTGGGCGACCGCTGCGGCTTCCGTCGGTGTCGGCTCACCATGGCGGGAGAGCAGCGCCAGTGGCCAGGCTGGAGTGCCCGACCGCTCACCGTCGAAGGGGTGCCAGTCCCAGGCCGCATCGAACTGCCAGGCGCGCTCGTTCCGGTCGGCAACCTCATCACCCGGTTCGAGGAAGGCGTACGGACGGAAGAACAGCTCTATGCGTATCGGTTCACTGCCGGCCGGATCAATCGTGTAGCCCTGGTCCTCAGGGTCAGGGTCGTGGGTCTGACCCTGCCGCAGAACCTCGACGTAGGGCGCGGGCCGCGGCAGCATGCCGGTGACCAGGGGCGGATCGAAGCGATGGACCGCCTGGACGTGCACCACGGTCGCGGGGATTCCCACCAGGCAGGTATCGCCCGGCTTCAATGGCTGGGACTCCGATTACGGCCGTTCCCCCGGCCGACCTGCAAGGAGCAACCTCGGCAAGCGGAGTGGTCACCGACTGTGATCGCCGGGGGCGTATCGGCTCCAGGTGCCGCCGGCTTCGGTGACCAGGCGGGTGGCGGTCTTGTCGTGGTAGCCGAGGGCCTTCGCGATAACGGGGGCCGGGGCTTGAAGGACGAGCTGGCGGATCGCGGAGGTCCTGCCGCGCTGCGGAGGGACGCCGATCTCGCGCAGGTGGACCTGGAGGCTGACCGGATTCATCGGCTGCACGGGGCCGCGGTCCTCGGGGACGAGGACCTCCAGCTCCTCGAGGAGCGCGGGCACCAGGATGAAGCGGGCGGTGTGGTACTTCATGGCGGTCTTCCCGCCGCGGGTGCGGCAGGGGCCCCGCCGGAGCTTCACATTTCGGACAGTCGGAACTTATACCGCGATTGCGGCTTGATCGGGCGTCAAATCCACCCGGACAGCCTGTCAGAACCGTCTCGCACAACACGCCGGCTTTGAGGGGTTCTGCGAACGGCGACCTGCGGATTCGTGATCGGCTCCGGGCTGTTCGCAGAACTCGCGCAACTGGTCATTTGCGAGGATTGACCGTTCCGGTGGGTCTCGCCCTCGCCGCGGCAGTCGCAGTGCGCGACAGTGATGGCGGGCTTAGTGTCCGAAGAGTAATGAGGCTGCCCAATGGTTCGAATCCCCGTGACGCAGGTCAGGGCTGAGAGGAGCGTTGCGCTGTGGCGAAGGTGCTTTTCATCGTGAGCGGGGCGAGTTTCTGGGTGCTGAAGGACGGCACGAGGCATGCCACGGGTTACTGGGCCGAGGAGTTCGCGAACCCGTACAAGATCCTCACCGATGCCGGGCACGAGGTGGTGGTGGCCACTCCGAAGGGGGTGATTCCGACCGTCGACATGATGAGCCTGCGCCCGGCTTTCGCGGGTGGTGAGGACGGGGCACTGGGGTTGGAGAACATCATCCGCGACGCCGAGGTGATGCGCCGTCCTCTCAAGCTCTCGGACGTGCGCCTCGAGGACTACGACGCGGTCTACCTGCCGGGCGGTCACGGCCCGATGGCGGACCTCGCGTTCGACGCCGACGCAGGACGCCTGCTGACCGCGCAGCTGAACTCGGGCAAGCCGCTGGCGATCGTATGCCACGCCCCGGCCGCCATGCTGTCCACCCGGATCCACGGCGTCTCGCCGTTCAAGGGCTACAAGGTCACGGCATTCACCAACGACGAGGAAGAGGGCGTCGGACTCGCCCCCCGCGCACCGTGGCTGCTGGAGACCGATCTGAGGGAGAAGGCCGGGGTCGACTTCAGTCGCGGCCCGAACTGGGAGCCGTTCATGGTCGAAGACCGCAACCTCATCACCGGGCAGAACCCGCACTCGGCCGGCGTCCTGGGCAAACGGCTGCTCGAAGTCCTCGCGTAGCGGTGCCATTCCTCGCAGCCTGCCCCGATTGGCGACCAACGTGTCGCAATCATCGTCATCCGCACCGGCGGCCTCGCCGCCCGGGCTCTCGGCGCCCGGCCCGGCGCCGATGGGCCTCATCGTGTTCAGCATGGCGAACCTCATCTCGAGCTTCTTCAGCGCCGGCATCGACCAGGCCCTCGCTCCGGCCGCGTTCCCGCTCGAGTTCTTCGTGGGGGGCCTGGTCCAGATGATCGCCGGCATCGTCGAGTTCAGGCAGGGCAGCAGGCTCGGCGCCACCACCTGCACAACGCTAGGCGCGTTCTGGCTGTGCTTCGTGACCTACAGCAAGTTTCATCGTCGCTACCCTGCCCGCCGGAGAGGCCCACACAGCAACAGGTCTGTTCCTCCTCCCATGGGCCGTGGTCCTCCTCGTACTCACCCTTGCCGCGCTGAGAACCACCGGCGTCCTCCTGGCGGCGTTCGTCACCACAACGATCAACCTCTCCGTCCTCACGGCAGGCGCGTTTGTCCAGTCCACCGCGCTGATCAGGGTCGGCAGCGTCCTTGGCTTCCTCACCGCCGCGCTCGGCCTGTACGGCGCGTTCGCGGGTCTCGTCAACGGCACCTGGGGACGGCACCTGATCCCGACGTACCCCGACCCCGGCAAACGTCTCGAGCCCCTTGCCCGCAACAAGGCGCGCCCCACCTCGGTCACCTCGTCCGCCGGAGAGCAAAGTATGGCCGCCGAGCTCTTCACATGAACGCGGCGGACACCTTTCGGGCCAACGCGAGGTCCGGGTTGCGCCGCCGGTCGCAGCTCTCTGCGCCGGAGACGCCGCCCGGCGGCACCGGTGGCCTAGGCAGGACCGACGGCGCGCAGTCCACGCTGTGGGACAGCAGGACGGGTGCCGTGGGCCTGCGCGTGCCGAACTGCCCACGATCGTGTTCCAGGGGGCACGCTTGAGGCGCTCGGTCAGCGGGCGTCCGTCCACGGTTAGGAAGCGGGACTGCAGGAACGGGTATTTGGCGAGGGCCTGCGTCGTGCACCAGTTGTCCCGCAGGTCGCTCGTCACCGCTTCCCGTAGGCCGGTTCTGCGCTCAGCGGATATACCGGGCGAGGCCCGTCGCTTTGGTCATCAGCCATTCGAGTGGTCCGCGCTGCTGGAAGCGCGACCAAACGGTCGCGAACACCATGGCGGCCGCGATGAAGCCGAGCAGGACGTGCAGGGGCGACCCGGGCAGTCCCTCGATGCCCAGGAACCGGATGGCGACGAGGTGGAAGACGTACGCGGTCAGCGACATGGAACCGACTGCGATAACCGGCCGGGCCAGGGACTGGAGCGCGGGAGGGCGTCTGTCGCGGCCAGACACGCGGTCACGGCCATGATCGCCACGCCGGTGTTGCCCAGGATCGACAGGGTGGTCTCACTGTGCGGGGAGGCAGCCAGCAGCCAGGCGGGGGTGTCCCCGGACGGATAACCCGCAGTGTCAGACCACCACGCGCTCGTTCCACCCCCGGTCGCCGCCGACGTGCTGATGGCGTCGGCGGCGCCGGGAAAGACGTGCAGCGCCAGCCAGGAGCCTCCGTAGCCGGTGATCATGAGGGCTGCACCCGTGAAGGCCAGACGTGTCCGGACAGCGGTGGCAGCCAGGTCCAGGCGGGCCACGGCCATGCCGGCGATCACGAACGGGATCCAGGTCAGGGCCGGGTAGGTGCCGGTGAAGAGCAGCGAGACGATGCCGTCGGGCTCACCGGGCGAGCGGACGGCACTGTCGCCGATCGCCTGCTGCACCACGTAGAGCACCTGGGGCAGGACGAGGGCCGTTCCCGCGGCGATCGCCGCCAGGGGGCCGGAGCTGAGCCGGTACAGCGGCATTACGAGCAGGAAGTACAAGCCGTAGAAGGCAAGGATCACATCGACCGGGATGCCGCTCACATCTCGCTGAACCAGGAACCCGCCCTCCGGCACCACTTCGCAGGGGAGAAGTGAGAGGCGCAGGGGGCAGGGGCTGAGGGGTGGTCGTCCGTGTAGGGCGGGGCGGTGCTTGTCGGTGGTGCGTGTTCCGTGGTGCTCGTTGGTGCCGTCCGGGCCGTCGCGGGTGGGTGGTGCGAGGTACTGCCGGAGAGCGATGACACTGGCTCGCCTGCCGGGGCCGCTTCCCGCCCGGCGGGCACCTGAGAAGAAAGTTCGGCCGCTGCTCGCGCCTGACGGGACGCTGGAATGATCGGCCTTTTCTTGCAGGTCAGAACCGTGTGGCGTGGCCTGCATGACGATGGATATCGAGCTGATCACCGCCGGGCAGATGTACCGCTACTACATGCGCCAGGTCTTCGTCGGCGACGGCCGCCGCCCGGCCCGCACACCGCTCCGTGAGGCTCAGGAGGAGGCCGGTGTCCCGGCCGGGCGGTGGATGGGCCGCGGCCTCGCCGTGCTCGGTCTGGCGGCGGGGGAGGAGGTCACCGAGCAGCAGCTGCGGAACTTGTTTGGGGAGAGAGGCCGGCACCCGTACGCGGACCGGATCGAGGCCGACCTGCTGGCCAAGGGAAAGTCCCCGAAGGCGGCGTGGAAGGCCGGCGCCCTCGGGCGCCGGGTGAAGGTCACCGGTGTCGACCTCGTCTTCGATCCACCTGTTGTGGGCGCTGGGCGATGGCGAGACCCGCAAGGTGATCGAGGCCGCGCACGAGCGCGCGATCGAGAGGGTGCTGGAGTGGATCGAGGACCAGGTGGCGGTGATCCGGTACGGCAAGGACGGCATCCACCGCGACCGGCCGCCCGGCGGTCTGGTCGCCGCCCGGTTCCGCCACTACGAAGCACGCTCCGGAATGCCGCTGCTCCACCACTCCACCCCGGCCGTTGCCGCCGCAGCACCCGCCGCCTTGGCCCCGCTCTTAGAGGGCGGTTCGTGAGTCTTTGAGAGGTTCTGTCGTCGCCTGATGGTGTGCGCGCGAGCGGAATCTGTTGGTCCGCAGCCGCTGGTCTGCTGGGGCGGCGGGGTGAGTGAACGCATGTCGTACCGCATGGTGACGTCGGCGGTTTCGCCGGGAAGCAGCAAGCCGTCCGAGCACCGCGGTCAGCGGCGCTGCCTCACCCTCGCGCGGAAACGGACATCAACCTATGAACCGCCTTCTCGGCACCAAAGCCCCTGACTGGCAGCCATGTTGCAGAGCGATTCAGCAGGTCTGCGACATCACCCTCGCGTCACAAGAATGATGTCGCAGACCTGCCAGCCCTCACTGCGCGGGGCCTGTTGAACTGATCAGGCAACGACAGGCCCTTCACGGGACGGAATTCATGGCCTCGACAAACACCACCACGTGCCACTCTGGAGGAGTCGGATTACCGACTCGATCTCCCCTGATCGGGTGGCTGGCCGTGAGTTCGGTCATGCTGGGAATCTTCTCGATCGTCACGACCGAGATCCTGCCGATCGGCCTGCTCACCACGATCGGCTCCAGCTTCGCCATCTCCGACGGGATGGCCGGGCTGATGATGACCATGCCCGGACTTCTTGCGGCCATCTCCGCACCCGTGGTCACCGTGGCGACCGCACACATCGACCGCCGTCTGATGCTGTGCGTGTTCATGCTCATGCTGGCCATGGCGAATTTCCTGGCCGCCGCGGCACCCGACTACTGGCTGGTCCTGGTCTCCCGTGTCATCGTCGGCATCGTCATCGGGGGCTTCTGGTCGATCGGTGCCGGATTGGCCGAGCGCCTGGTGCCCGCGGCGTCGGTCGGCCGCGCCACGTCGGTGATCTTCTCCGCAGTGCCGCTGGGCTCCGTGCTCGGTGTACCGGCCGGCACGTTCATCGGGGACTTGGCCGGCTGGCGCACGGCTTTCGTCGTCATGGGTGCCCTCACGGTCGGTGTACTGGCCATGCTGCTCCTGGTCATGCCGCCGCTGCCGCCCAACCGGACGACCCGTCTGAGTGTGCTGCGCGGCATGTTCAAGAGCGTTAACACGCGTTTCGCGCTGCTGTTGACCTTTTTGGCCGTGCTGGCGCACTTCGGGACCTACACCTACGTCACTCCGTTCCTGGAGCAAGTCACCGATGCCAGCTCGCAACTGATCACTGTCTTCCTGTTGGTCTACGGTGCCGCAGGAATCGTCGGCAACTTCCTGGGCGGAGCGGTGGTCACCCGCTATCCCCGAGCCACCTTCGGTCTCGCCGCCGGCATGATCGCAACCGTCACCTTGCTGCTGCCGGTCCTGGGGTGCTGGCAGATCGGCGCCGTCGCCCTGTTGATCGTCTGGGGCGTTGCCTATGGTGCCGTCCCCGTCTCCTCCCAGACGTGGTTCGCCATGGCAACCCCCGACGCGCCCGAGGCAGCGTCGGTGCTGTTCACTGCTTCCTTCCAGGTGACGATCTCACTCGGCGCGGTGGCCGGTGGTGTCATCGTGGACCGAACCTCCCCGTCCACGGTCATGACGCTCGGCAGCCTTGTCGCCGTGCTCATGGTCGTGGCCGCATGGGCACACTTCGCCCGCCGTCTGACATGGCCGGACAACACCTGACGGCTCGTAGAGACGCCTGTTGAGACGATGGTGCCCGCCAGCGCACGGCCGACCGACACCGTTTGCTGCGCGGGGGCGTCACTCCCAGTCGACGACGATCCGGTTCAGTGGGGTCTCGATAGCGAAGTGGCCAGCGCGCTGCTCGATCGCAGGGGCGTCGAGGGGCTGGATCTCGAAGCCGGCGTCACGGCCACGGTACTCGCGTTCCCAGGTACGCAGGGCGTTGCCGACTTTCGCGGCCAACTCGTCGCTGCCGGGGATGTGGCCGATGACACCGAACTCCCACCAACACCCGCCCTCTGCACCTGTTGCCGGTCCCGATCAGCGATCCGGAGCAGATCGCTCGCCTCGACATACGCAGAGGTGAACGGCTCGGCGGCGTCCTTCACGAGTACCAACATGTCGCATGACCTGCGCGGATGAGGTTTTCGGCAGGCGCAACCTCACACCCGCCACATAGGCAAGAACGGGGCCGCCCGGCCTACGGCCGGACAACCCCGCCAACAAGATTTTCAGCAGTCTTCCAGGTCATCCGTTCTTTGAGATGCTCAGCGGGAAGGTGGGGGTGCCGACGTTGTTCAGCGTGGTGGTGTTCGCCCTCACGTACGTGTCCAGGTACGGCGAGCGGTCACCCTGGGTCGGTGAGTCGAACCGCGGGTCCTGCACCTCGAGGGCGAGCCGCGCGTCGGAGACCGTGATCGTCTCACCCGAGGGAACGCTCCGCCAGCCGTTTGAGGTGATGGTTCCGATCTGGACCCCCAGCTGGTGCCCTTGCTCGAAGGACCAGTCCGTCGCCTTCAGGGCGAAGGAGGTTGATCCGCCGCTTTCCAGCAGTGCGACGTTCTCGTTGAACATCGTCGCCTTGCCGTCCGGAGCGACGTCCCACAGCCGTACCCACACGTTGCCCTGACCCCTGGTCTTCAGCGTGATCTCCGGGCTGCCCGTGATCCGAACCTGCTCAGCGGCGGGCATGGACCAGGTCCAGTAACTGTTGCCGGGTGCGTCGGCGCTGAGCGCACTCGTCTGGTCAGTCGTCAGCGAGCCGACCTCCGGCGCGTACTCGATGTCCCAGCCTTGAGACTCCGGTGCCGTCATCGGCAGGGCGGCCTTCTGCGCCTTGCCGCCGTCGTCGACGTACTGCCCGGGCGCCAGCCGCACCTTGTACGAGTCGTTGGTCACCGGCCAGGTCGGCTGGGCGCGCCAGTGGCCGAGGCTGTCCTCGAGGGAGAACGCTGGGTCGGCCACCGACGGTTCGATGCCGCGGAGATACTGGTCGTAGAACCGCATCACCTCGTCGAACCAGCCTGCCCGTCCCATCTTGAGCTGGCCCCTGGCATTGGTCTCGTTACCGCGCACGTGTTCCCACTGGCCGATCCAACCGCGTTGCGGACCCTGATGGTTGGCCAGGTACTTCTGCATCTCCTCGGGCTTGGTGTTGTCCTCGATGAAGCCCGACGTGACGAACAGCGGCGTCTGGGATCCGGCGGCGCGGGAGGCAAAATCGCGGGCACGCCAGAAGGGCGACTTCGGGTCGGGGTTCTGGGTGTTGGTGAGGTTGTCGCTCTCGCACTCGGGGTGGTTCTTCTCGTATCCCGCGTTCGCCTT
The DNA here is from genome assembly GCF_040704695.1 of Streptomyces sp. NPDC048411. Taxonomy (NCBI): domain Bacteria; kingdom Bacillati; phylum Actinomycetota; class Actinomycetes; order Kitasatosporales; family Streptomycetaceae; genus Streptomyces; species Streptomyces sp. NPDC048411. The sequence goes on along the minus strand of NZ_JBEZKL010000118.1, from coordinate 2,361 downwards.
GTAGTGGTCGCCGTCGTCGGCCAGCGGTGCCATCGTCGCGATCGAGTAGTAACCCCGCGGGGTACTGGTCACGTTGGAACGCGGCACCCCGTTGCTGTACAGGTAGTTGTACCTGTTCCACGTCGGTTCTTGGGAAACGATCGCCCGCAGAGGCTTGAGCTTGAGGGTATTGGCCGCCAACCCGGTGTTGGCGTCGTACGACTTGCCGTACATGCCGACCTTGCCAGTCGACCACGACTGGCTCGCTGCCCACTCGACGGCCGCCTTGATGTCAGCCTGCTCCCCCGGGCCGAGAAAGTCCAGGCACCCGGTGCTGCCGCCGAAGCCGCGCAGGTCGACCATCACGAAGGTGTATCCACGCTCCATGAGCCGCGCGCCGTTGATGAAATCCTGAAAGCGCGCCGATGGCCCGACCCGGTCCCACCCCGCGGGAGCAGTCTCCCCCGCGTGGGAGAAATACGGGCCCACCGACAGGATCACCGGCGTCTTCGCATCCGCCGGCAGGTCTGCCGGGCGCAGCACGTCGGCGTGCAGCTCGACCCCGCTGCCGTCCGAGGAAGGGAAGTAGTGCTGCGTCCAGAGCGAGCCCTTCGGGACGCGGTCGTTCTCCTCGTGCGTGACGGGGTCGGTCGTGGTGGCCACCACCTCCGACCGGGCCTGCGCTGCGGTGGCGGACCCGGATGTCGCGCCGGGCGCTGCGGCGGCGGATCCGGCGAGCGTGCCGGTCAACGCGAAGGTGGTGATGACGGCTGAGGCGGCCCAGGCGGCCGCGCGACGTCCTCTCACTTGCTCCTCCTGGAGTTGTCGGTACCGGGCGGTGCAGGTGGCGCTGTCGGACAGCGACCCCGGACCCACCGTCGACGGGTCGACGAAGGGTGGCTGCGCGCAGACGGACGGAATCTGGGTTCCGGGTGCGCGCCGGAGCCGACGGCGAGGCAGCCTATGATCATCATTGGCACGCGTCAACAGGGCGGTACGAGCGACGTGTTGCTGGTGTGGCCGCAGATGTCCCGACCGGCGCTGGTCACGTCGGGCCCGGTCCTGGTTGTGATGGGCACGCTCGACCCCGACTGGGCCGACCCGCACGCCGAGGGCTTGGCGATCGTTGATGCGCTGCCGTCCGGCCTCGGTCGCCTTGAGATGATCGAGGGCGCCAGGCACTACCCGCACGACCAGTTCCCCGACCAGGTGGTTTCGCTCATGCTCGCCTTCCTCCGATCGGACGCCGCTCGTGCCTAGGGCCGGCCTGGACCCGGCGGCCGTGGTCGCGGCCGGTGCCGCCCTCGCCGACGGGGTGGGCCTCGCCAACCTGACGATGGGTTTGCTGGCCGAGCGGGTGGGTGTGCGTACCCCGTCCCTGTACAAGCACGTGGGCGGCCAGGAAGACCTCAACCGGCGCATTGCGACCCTTGCGTTGCGCGAGGTCGCCGACGCCCTCGGCGTCGCGGTCCAGGGGTACGCGGGCCGCGACGCACTGGCGGCCCCGGCACGCGCCTTCCGCGCCTTCGTCCTGGAGCACCCCGGCCGGTACGCCGCGACGATCGGCGTGGAACCGTCCGGCCCGGACGATCCGCTGGCCACCGTGGGCCAGCGGCTGCTCGACGCGTTCACGGCGGTCCTGCGCGGCTACGAGATCGCAGAGTCCGACGTGGACCACGCCCTGCGCATGCTGCGCAGCCTCTGCCACGGCTTCGCCACGTTGCAGTCGGCCAACGGCTTCCAGTGGAGCGCCGACATCGACGAGAGTTTCGAGTGGCTGATCGCCTTTGCCGACCGGGGCCTACGCACTCTTTGAGAATGCTGTGGCCGCCGACCGCTGCGACATCATCGGCGCCTTGGTCTGCCTCGTCGGCATGGCCGTGATCATGTACGTCCCACCGGGCACTGACCCAGCGGACGCGGGAGCATTCCGCAACTTGAGCGGTGGTCAGGATGATGCGCGAGCCAGTGCCGTACGCGGGCTGCCCGCGCCGGTTGGCGCACCGGCCGGTGTGACTGCCAGGTCCGCGCTCGCCCTCACACTCGCACCGCCAACTGGCATGTTCCTTGACGCTCTTGGAGATCTCTGGCGCAGTTGCCTGGGTGCTCTCGTACTCCGCACGGCCAGCTGTGACGACCGCAGTCCGGGTGGGCGGGCGTGGCTGGGCGCGGCGGTACGGCTACCGCCGGCGTGTCGCCGACGCCGCCGAGGGAAGAGCGCGAGGGTGCTCTGGGCGTGTGCCTTCGGCCGCAGTGCGGGTCGACGGGGGTACCTCGCGTCTGCTGCCGGCCCCGCGGGAGTCGACCGGTGCCAGGGGGCCGGCCGACGGACGTGGTCCGTCGGCCGGCCAGGGTCAGTGGTGCAGGACGAGGCGGTCGCTG
>NZ_JBEZKL010000117.1:0-23143 GCF_040704695.1 Streptomyces sp. NPDC048411 | reverse complement strand
ACAGCCTTAAGGGCGTGGGAGGTGCCCCCTCCGCGTCGACTCCGTCCTCCGCCTTGCCGTCGAAGCCGCACGACGCCGCTCGCTGATCCACTCCCCACGGGGGAGGCCGTGAGCCGACGGACCGAGCGGGCCGGCCCAGATGCGCTGTCGCTCCCACGACGCGTGTTCCGGCCGTCGAGCGGCCGCAGGACGCTCCCTTTCGAGTGACTTCGCCGCCCCGGCGCCCACGGAGCCCGTTCCGCGTGTCCGAGGCTTGCATCCGGCTGGACCCGCTCCGGCCGGGAGCCGCAGAACCGCCGGGAGTCCGCCGTGCACATCCTGCTCGTCGCGAGTGCGTTCAACAGCCTCACTCAGCGCGTCCACGCCGAGCTGCGGGACCGCGGCCACAGCGTGGCGGTCGAACTCGCGCTCTCCGACGGCCATCTGCGGGACGCGGTCCGACGGTTCGCACCCGAACTGATGGTGGCTCCGATGCTCAGGACGGCCATCCCGCGGGACGTGTGGTCGGTGCACACGTGCCTCATCGTCCACCCGGGACCTGTCGGCGACCGCGGCCCGTCCTCACTCGACTGGGCGATCCATGAAGGCGTCACCCGCTGGGGTGTGACGGTTCTGCAGGCCGACGAGGAGATGGACGCCGGAGACGTCTGGGCGTCGGTCGGGTTCTCCGTACCACCGGTCGGCAAGAGCGACCTGTACCGCAACGAGGTCTCCGACGCGGCGCTCACGGCCGTGCTGCTCGCCGTCGACCGGTTCGCCTCGGGGACGTACAGACCCCGGCCCCAGGACGGCACACGGGCCACGGGCGGCACCCGGCCGTACTTCCGCCAGGAACTCCGGCAGATCGACTGGCGGTCCGACTCCACGGATACCGTGCTGCGCAAGCTGCGCGCAGCCGACTCGCGCCCCGGTGTACTGGACGAACTGCTCGGCGGCGAGTGGTTCCTGCACGGGGGACACCCCGAGGACCAGCTGCGCGGCCGCCCCGGAGAGCTGCTCGCCACGAGGGCCGGCGCGGTCTGCCGGGCGACGCCCGACGGCGCTGTATGGATCCCGGAGCTGCGGGCCAGGCGGCGGCCGGGAGAGCCCGCCCCGCTCAAACTCCCCGCCGTCCTGGCGCTCGGCGACCGATTGCCTCCGCTTCCCGAGGACCCGGTCCCGCCGGACGCACCCGGGCGCCGCGGAACCTGGACCGACATCCGCTACGAGGAGACCGGCGCCGTCGGACATCTCACGTTCTCGTTCCCCGGCGGGGCGATGAGCACCACGCACTGCACGCGACTCCTGGACGCCTACCGGACCGCCTGCTCCCGGCCCACCTTGGTCCTGGTGCTGGGCGGCGGCCGGGACTTCTTCTCCAACGGCATCCACCTGGGCGTCATCGAGGCGGCGGCCGACCCGGCCGAGGAGTCCTGGGCCAACATCAACGCCATGAACGACCTGGTGCAGGCCGTGCTGACCACCACCGACCGGCTGGTGATCGCCGCCGTGGGCGGCAACGCCGCAGCCGGAGGAGCAATGCTCGCCCTGGCCGCCGACGAGGTCTGGTGCCGCAACGGATCGGTCCTGAACCCGCACTACCGGCTGATGGGACTGTCCGGCTCGGAGTACTGGACCCGCACTCTGCCGCACCGAGTAGGACCCGAGGTCGCCGAACGGCTCGTGCACGAAGCCCTGCCGCTCGGCGCCGAAGCCGCCGAACGGCTCGGCCTGGTGGACCGGACGCTCGCCTGCCCGCCCCAGGACTTCCCGGGCGAGGCCCTCCGACTGGCCGTCCGGCTGGCCTCGTCGACGGACGTACAGGCCCGGATCGCCCGGAAGAAGCCGGCGCTGGAGCGTCAGGAGGCGGTCAAGCCGCTGGCCGTCCACCGGCAGGAGGAACTGGCCGCGATGCGGTCCGTCTTCTTCGACCCGGACGCGCCCTACCACTCGCTTCGCCGCGCCTTCGTACGCAAGGAGCCCCCGGCCCGGACTCCGCACCACCTCGGCACCGGTGTTCCCGGCACGCGCACGGCGGATCCTTCCGCCGGCCGGGACCGCAATGTCACCGCAACGGCCGCGCTCGCCGTAGCACCCGGGTCGGCTGACTGTTAGCTGGACATGAACGCCGAAACGCGGGCATTCATCGCAGAGCTCTCCAAGGAGGCATCCCCATGGGTGCAGCAACAGCGAACACGGTCGGCGCCCAGGCAGAAGGTGCCGCCGACGAGGAGTCCCCGATCCACATCCTCTGGATCAATGCGGGGCTGAGCTGTGACGGCGACTCGGTGTCGCTGACCGCGGCGATGCAGCCCAGCATCGAGGAGATCGTGCTCGGTGTGCTGCCCGGGCTGCCCAAGATCCAGGTCCACTGGCCCCTGATCGACTTCGACAGCGGTCCGGTAGGCGGTGCGGACACCTTCATCGAATGGTTCTTCAAGGGCGAACGCGGCGAGATCGATCCCTTCGTGCTGGTCGTCGAGGGATCCATCCCCAACGAATCGATCAAGCAGGAGGGTTACTGGTGCGGCTTCGGCGACAACCCCGAGACCGGTCAGCCGATCACCACCAGTGAGTGGATCGACCGGCTGGCGCCCAAGGCCCTGGCGGTCGTCGCCATCGGCACCTGCGCCACCTACGGCGGCATCCACGCGATGGCCGGCAACCCGACCGGTGCCATGGGCGTACCCGACTACCTGGGCTGGGACTGGACCTCGAAGGCCGGCATCCCGATCGTCTGCGTGCCCGGCTGCCCGATCCAGCCGGACAACTTCTCGGAGACCCTCACCTACCTGCTCTACCAGGCGGTGGGATCCGCGCCGATGATTCCGCTGGACGACAAGCTGCGCCCGGCCTGGCTCTTCGGAGCCACCGTGCACGAGGGGTGCGACCGGGCCGGCTACTACGAGCAGGGCCAGTTCGCCACCACGTACGACTCGCCCAAATGCCTGGTCAAGCTTGGCTGCTGGGGTCCCGTCGTCAAGTGCAACGTACCCAAGCGCGGCTGGATGAACGGCATCGGCGGCTGCCCGAACGTCGGCGGCATCTGTATCGCTTGCACCATGCCCGGATTCCCCGACAAGTTCATGCCGTTCATGGACGAACCGCCCGGCGGCAAGGTCTCCAGCGCCGCCAGCGGAGCGTACGGGGCGGTGGTCCGCAGGCTCCGGTCGATCACGGCGAAGACCGTGGACAAGGAACCGAGGTGGCGTCACAAGGGCTCCAAGCTGACCACCGGATACCGATCGCCCCGGTGACGGGCGCGGCGTCCGCCGGGTGCCCCGCACCCCGCGATCGGTGAACGTCCCGATTCCACCCCGCTCCCTCCTCCATCAACTCCCACTCCCCAGAAGGGTCATGGCACACACAATGGCACCCACGACGAAGGCGGCCGGCGACGGCAGTGGCCTCGTCGAGATGGCCTGGGATCCGATCACCCGGATCGTAGGCAGTCTCGGCATCCACACGAAGATCGACTTCAAGCAGAAGCAGGTCGCGGAGTGCTACAGCACCTCGTCGGTCTTCCGTGGCTACAGCGTCTTCATGCGGGGCAAGGACCCCCGGGACGCGCACTTCATCACTAGCCGCATCTGCGGGATCTGCGGCGACAACCACGCCACATGTTCCGTGTACACGCAGAACATGGCCTACGGGGTGAAGCCGCCGAACCTCGGTGAGTACATCATCAACCTGGGCGAGTCGGCGGAGTACATGTTCGACCACAACATCTTCCAGGAGAACCTGGTCGGGGTCGACTACTGCGAGAAGATGGTCCGCGAGACCAACCCCGGAGTCCTGGAGCTCGCCGAGCGCACCGAGGCGCCGCACGCCGGGGAGCACGGCTACCGCACGATCGCCGACATCATGCGCTCCCTCAATCCCATCGAGGGAGAGTTCTACCGCGAGGCTCTTCAAGTGAGCCGCTACACGCGGGAGATGTTCTGCCTGATGGAAGGGCGCCATGTGCACCCCTCCACGCTCTACCCGGGCGGCGTCGGAACGGTCGCGTCCGTCCAGCTCTTCACGGACTACCTCAGCCGTCTCATGCGGTACGTGGAGTTCATGAAGCGGGTCGTTCCCCTGCACGACGACCTGTTCGACTTCTTCTACGAGGCGCTGCCCGGGTACGAGGAGGTCGGCCGCCGACGGGTGCTGCTCGGCTGCTGGGGGGCGCTCAACGACCCCGAGCACTGCGACTTCACGTACGCCAACATGACCGACTGGGGACGGAAGATGTTCGTCACCCCCGGCGTGATCGTGGACGGCAAACTGGTCACCAACGACCTCACCGAGATCAACCTCGGCATCCGGATCCTGCTCGGCAGTTCGTACTACGACGACTGGGAGGGCAAGGAACAGTTCGTCACCCACGACCCGCTGGGCAACCCGGTGGACCCCCGCCACCCGTGGAACCAGCACACGATCCCCGCCCCGCAGAAGCGGAACTTCGACGACAAGTACAGCTGGGTGATGTCGCCCCGCTGGTTCGACGGCAAGGACCACCTGCCACTGGACACCGGTGGCGGCCCCATCGCCCGCCTCTGGTCCACCGCGCTGTCCGGGCTCGTCGACGTCGGCTATGTGAAGGCGACCGGCCACAGCGTCGTCATCAACCTGCCGCGCACGATGACCAAGCCCGAGACCACCTTCGAGTGGAAGATCCCGAAGTGGAGCAACGCGCTGGAACGCAACCGCGCCCGCACCTACTTCCAGGCGTACGCCGCCGCGATCGCGCTGCACTGTGCCGAGAAGGGGCTCGAGGAGGTCCGCGCCGGACGCACCCAGACCTGGGAGAAGTTCGAGGTGCCGGACGAGAGCATCGGCGTCGGCTTCACGGAGGCCGTACGCGGCGTGCTCTCCCACCACATGGTGATCAGGGACGGCAAGATCGCCAATTACCACCCCTACCCGCCCACCCCGTGGAACGCCAGCACGCGGGACTCGTTCGGCACCCCCGGCCCCTACGAGGACGCGGTGCAGAACACACCGATCTTCGAGGAGAACACCCCGGAGAACTTCAAGGGCATCGACATCATGCGGACCATCCGCAGCTTCGACCCCTGCCTGCCGTGCGGCGTCCACATGTACGTGGGCGGCGGCAAGACCGTCAAGCAGATGCATGTGCCCACCGGGCTGAGCGGACTGGCCGGATGAGCGCCGCCGCGACGGCCGTCGCACCGCCAAGGACCCTCGACGCCGTGGAGGCCGGGCAGCGGGTCGAGGACCTGCTCGACCGCCTGAGCACCACCGGCGATCAGGAAATGTGCGCCGCAGCAGAGGAGTTGGTGCGGGTCCTGATGGACTTCTACGGCGCCGGCCTGGCCCGGATCGTCGGCCGCCTCGGCACCCCCGCGGACCGCGGAACCGACGACGGACCGCTCGCCACGCTGCTCGACGACGAACTCGTGTCAAGCCTGCTGGCCCTGCACGATCTGCACCCGGAGGACATCGGCACGCGTATCGCGCGCGCCCTGGACTCCGTACGCGACCCCGTCGAGGTCGTCGGCTTCGACGAGGAGACCGGCATCCTGCGGCTGCGCCCCGCGGCCGGGGCCGGTGACGGCGGTGGCTGTGGCTGCCCGAGCACGGGCGCGGCGACACAGCGCAGCGTCGAGGACGCGCTGGCCTGCTTCGTACCGGAAGTGGAGCAGGTGGTGATGGAGTCGGTGACCGTCGACCGGGAGCCACCCCTGCTCCAGATCGCCACCCGCCCGCCGGTCGGAACTGCCGGTGCCGGCCCGACCGTTGCCGCGACGGCACCGTGAACGCCCCCCCGACCAGGGCCGAGCGTCGCCCGGCGCCCGTTGCCCGCGCCCGAGGCCTGCGCAGATTCGCCGCGCCGCCGGAACCCCGGCAGGAACGGTGCGAGCTGTGCGGCGTGCCCGTGACCGAGGGCGGCCATCGGCATCTCGTGGACACCGAGAAGCGTGCGCTGGCCTGTGCGTGCACCCCGTGCGCCCTGCTGTTCGAGCGGCCCGGCGCAGCCCACGGACGCTTCAGAACGGTCCCGGACCGCTATCTGTCCGATGCGGACCACCGTCTCGACGACGGTGCGTGGGAGCTGCTGCAGATTCCGGTCGGCGTCGCGTTCTTCTTCCGCAACGCGGCGCTGGACCGGCTGGTCGCGCTCTACCCGAGCCCGGCCGGAGCGACCGAGAGCGAACTCGACCCGGAGACCTGGCAGACCGTGCTCGGCGCCAGTCGCCTCGCCGCCCTCCTCGAACCCGACGTCGAGGCACTGCTGATGCGTCGCACGGAGGGCCGGGCCGAGTGCTACCTCGTACCGATCGACATCTGTTACGAGCTGGTGGGGCGTATGCGCCTGCTGTGGCAGGGCTTCGACGGCGGCGCCGAGGCGAGAGCCGCGCTCCAGGCGTTCTTCGCGCACGTCGAGGGACGTGCCCGGACCCAGGAGAAGGGGCGCCCGCGGTGACGGAATTCGCCTTCACCTGCACCGGAGTCCGCGCCGACCCGTACGCGGCGGGCCCCACGCTGGTCTTCCGGCTGCGCATCACCGCGTCCGCAGAAGCCCGGGTGCACGCCCTCGCGCTGCGCTGTCAGATCCGTATCGAACCGGCCCGGCGGGGCTACGAGCAGGGCGAGGCGGACGGACTGCACGACCTCTTCGGCGACCGCTCACGCTGGGGAAACACGCTCCAGCCGCTGCAGTTCGCCCAGGTCTCCCTCACGGTTCCGTCCTTCACCACGGAGACCGAGGTGGACCTCGTCGTGCCCTGCACCTACGACCTGGACATCGCCGCGACCCGGTACTTCGACGCGCTCCAGAACGGCGAGGTGCCGCTCCTCCTGCTCTTCTCCGGCACCGCCTTCACCGGGGACGGCGGCTTCCACGTCGAGCCGATTCCCTGGGACCGCGAGGCGCCCTTCCGGATGCCGGTGGCGGTGTGGAAGGACATGATCGAGCAGCACTTCCCGGACTGCGGCTGGATCCGGCTGCCGCGCGACACCATGAACGCGCTGCTCGCCTTCCGCTCGCGGCAGGCCCTGCCGTCCTGGGAGGCGACCGTCCAGGCCCTGATCGACCTGGCCGGTGCCGCGGGTACACCACCCGCGCGGTCCCCTCAGCGCCCGGTGCACCGGGCCGTACTGCCCCGTGTCACCGAGAGGACGGCGCTGTGACCTCATCCCTCCTGACGCCCGCACTGGAGTCCCGGTTCGCCACCGCACGGCAGGTGGCCGACGCCGTCCTCTTCGAGGGCTATGTGCTCTACCCGTACCGGGCCTCCGCGGCCAAGAACCGGCTCCGCTGGCAGTTCGGGGTGCTCGCGCCGCCCGGCTGGGGCGCCGACCGCGAGGAGCACGACTTCCAGCACACCGAGTGCCTGATGGAGCCGAAGCCCGGCGCGACGCTCGCCGTCGAAGCACGGTTTCTGCACGCCCAGCGGCGCACGGTGCAACAGGCCCGCGGCGACGGCACGTTCGAGGACGTGGCTGAACTCGACCTCGCCGACCGGGTGCTGGTCCCCTGGGACGAGGGCGCCGAGGAACGCGTCGAAGTGGTCGTGGACGTCGCCGAACTGGCCGGGGACGGTGTCGCCGTCCCCTTCACCAGGCCCGCCCGCGAGGAGACCGAACCCGTCCTGGACGCGGACGGGCGGACGGTGGGACGCCTGGTCCGTCGTTGCGAGGAGATCAGTGGTGTGGTGCGGCTGTCCGCCCGCGAACTCGACGGACCCTACCGGGTCGTGCGGCTCACCGCCGTGGTCGAGAACACCAGCCCCTGGACGCCCGACTCCGCCGAGGCCGACCGGGACGCCGCGCTCCCACGGTCGCTGGTCGCCGCCCACCTTCTGATGGGGATCAGCGCCGGCTCGTTCCTGTCGATGACGGACCCGCCCGAGTGGGCGAAGGGCGCGGTAGCGGCCTGCCGCAACCTGCACACCTGGCCGGTGCTCGCCGGGGAACCCGGGCGCGCGGACCTGATGCTGTCGTCCCCGATCATCCTGGAGGACCATCCAGCCATCGCCCCCGAGAGCCCCGGAGCGCTGTACGACGCCACCGAGATCGACGAGATCCTCGCCCTGCGCACGGCGGCCCTGACCGACCAGGAGAAGCGCGAGGCCCGTGGCACCGACGCCCGGGCGGCAGCGGTCGTCGACCTGGCCGAATCGATGCCCCCCGAGGTCCTGGAGCGGCTGCACGGAGCGGTGCGGTCCCTGCGCGAGATCACCGGACCCGACCCGTCTCCGCCTGCCGCCCGGGACCCCCTCCCGGACGGCGCCGACCTCATCGACGCCCGCGGCGTGCTCCGCCCCGACACCCCGTGGTGGGATCCCGCGAGCGACGACACGGCCGACCCGGCCCGGGACCGGATCCTGGTGGACGGTCGGTCCGTGGGTGTGGGCAGCCGCGTCGTTCTGCGACCGGGACTGCGGCGCACCGATGCCCAGGACCTGTTCCTCAAGGGCCGCAGCGCACAGGTCGAAGCAGTGCTCCACGACGTCGACGGCGGAGTGCACCTCGCGGTCACCGTCGAAGGCGACCCGGGCGCGGACATCCGCCGTGAGCAGGGGCGCTTCCTGTACTTCCAGCCGGACGAGATCGCCCCCCTGGAGGATGCGTGAACGCCCCCGTGCAAGAACGTCCGAGAACCCTGGTCGCCGGGATCGGGAACATCTTCCTCGGCGACGACGGCTTCGGCGTCGAGGCGGTGCGGGCACTGTCCTCGCACCGTCTCCCGGACCACCTCGAGGTGGTCGACATCGGCGTACGGGGCGTCCACCTCGCCTACCAGCTCCTCGACGGATACGACACGCTCGTCCTGATCGACGCCACCGAGCGCGGCGGCGCCCCCGGAACCCTGTACCTGATCGAGGTCGACGAACCCGGCGCCGTCGAGCCGCAGAACGCACTGCTCGACGGCCACCGAATGTCCCCCGACGCCGTCCTGGCACTGCTCGGCACTCTGTGCGCGGGCACCGGAGCCATACCGCCGAGGCGCACGCTTGTGATCGGTTGCGAACCCGACAACGTCGACGAAGGGATCGGGCTGAGCGCCCCCGTGGCCGCAGCAGTGCCACAGGCCGTACGGATGGTCCTGGACCTCGTCCAGGAAGAAGACCACGAGGCCGCCGCCCAGCGGACGGCGGCCGGTCCCGTCATGAACTGAGCAGAAGGAACCCACCCCATGAAGAAGACCCTCATCTGCGGCCTGGCCGCCGCCGCTCTCGTCGCCGTCGCCGCGCAGGTCCTGCCCGACGTCAAGCGCTATCTGCGGATGCGCTGCATGTGACGGCGCCCGCTGCCCGGTCCCGGCCCCTCGCTGCACCGAATGGTGTATGTGCCGTACGGGTACCGGCGAGCCGGTCCGCCGGCCCCCGTCACCCGCCGCTGTAATGACGCACGGCAGGACGGAGACGCAATGCATGAGATGTCGATCGCCATGGCCGTCGTCGACCAGGTGGAGGAGGCGGCTCGGGCAGGCGGAGCCGCCTCGGTCGGGTCCGTCCGGCTTCAGGTCGGCGAACTGGCCGGAGTCGTTCCCGACGCCCTGTCCTTCTGTTTCGGACTCGCCTGCGCCGGGACCGTTCTGGAAGGCGCCGAACTCGTCGTCGAACCCGTGGCGGCGCGCGCGCGGTGCGAGCCTTGCGCGGACGAGTGGGCGGTCGGCATGCCACCCCGGCTGTGCTGTCCGGCCTGCGGCGAGCCGACCGCCGAACTCCTGTCGGGGCGCGAGCTGCAGATCGTCAGCGTGCACTGGCAGGACGGACCCGAACACGAACACGCCCGCGAACCGATCTCCCAGGAGCGCTGAACGATGTGCCGTGAAGTCGACCTGCAGCAGGCGGTACTCGCCAAGAACGAGGCGACGGCGCACAGCCTGCGAGCCGCGCTCACGGCGCGCGGCACCACCGTCGTCAACCTGCTCTCCAGCCCCGGCAGCGGCAAGACCGAACTGCTGGAACGCGAACTCGTCCGGGCCCGGGAGCGGGAAGTGCCGGTCGCCGCGCTCACCGCCGACCTCGCCACCGAGAACGACGCGGTCCGGCTGGCGCGGTCCGGCGCCCCGGTCAAGCAGGTGCTGACCGACGGACTCTGCCATCTGGAGGCCGGGATGCTGGGCCGTCACATCGACGACTGGCTGCCCGACGGGACCCGGATCCTCTTCGTCGAGAACGTCGGCAACCTGGTCTGCCCCGCTTCGTACGACCTCGGGGAGACGCTCAGGGTCGTCCTCGCCTCCGTGACAGAGGGAGAGGACAAGCCGCTGAAGTACCCCACGGCGTTCGGACTGGCCCAGCTCGTCGTGGTCACCAAGACCGACATCGCGCAGGCCGTCGGATTCGACGAGGCCGCATTCCGTGCCCATGTCCAGCAGGTCAACCCCGGTGTGGACGTGGTGCTCACCGCCGCCCGCCGCGGTGAGGGGGTGGGCACGCTGCTCGACCGGGCTCTGGCCGCCGGGGAAGGCGCCCCGGTCCACACACCGGTGATGGCCCGGCAGCACCCGTCCCACCAGCACACGCACCCCCACCAGGACGACCGCACGCACGGAGGCCAGCACACCCACACCCACACGCATACCGGCGTGCATACGCACACGCATCCGGACCTCGGAACCCACGATCACCCGCACACCGGCCCGCACGCCCACGCGCACCCCGACGAGCCGCTCGTCGTGACGACAGCACCCGCCTCCGCGGCGCAGCAGCGCCCGTGACGACCCCACAGCCCGGGACCGCCGTCGCCGGAGCCGTGCAACGGAGGCGGGTCGTGGTCCGCGGCGTCGTGCAGGGCGTGGGCTTCCGGCCCTACCTGTACGCCCGCGCCACCGGGCTCGGGCTGGCCGGACACGTCACCAACACCACCGAGGGCGTCGTCGCCGAGGTCGAGGGCGCTCCCGCCGCCGTGGCCCTGTTCTGCGACCGGATCGCGGCGGACGCGCCGCCGCTCGCCCTGGTGGACTCCGTCGACCACAGGGAAGTCCCCGCTGCCGGCGGATCCCGCTTCAGCATCGAGGACTCCAGGACCGGCGGACCGGCCCGCACACTGGTCTCCCCGGACGTGGCCACCTGTGCCGACTGCCTCACCGAACTGGCCGATCCGGCCGACCGGCGCCACCGCCACCCCTTCATCACCTGTACGCACTGTGGGCCCCGCTTCACCATCGTCACCGGAGTGCCGTACGACCGCGCACACACGACCATGGCCCGCTTCCCGATGTGCGCCGACTGCGCCCGCGAGTACGCCGACCCCGCCGACCGGCGCTTCCACGCACAGCCGGTCGCCTGCCCCGACTGCGGCCCCCGGCTGCGACTGCTCGTCGGGCAGTCGGGCCGCGCACTGCCGGCACAGCCTGCAACCGGACGGGACCCGGTCGCGGAGGCCCGTCGGCTGCTGTCCGACGGCGCTGTCCTCGCGATCAAGGGACTCGGCGGCTACCACCTCGCGTGCGATGCCGAGAACTCCGCCGCGGTGTCCTTGCTGCGCCGCCGCAAGGCCCGCGGCGACAAGCCGTTCGCCATGATGGCCCGCGGCATCGACGACATCGCGCATCTCGTGCAGCTGGGCGGCGAGGAGCGGGCCCTGCTCGTCGGCGCTGTCCGGCCCGTCGTCCTGCTGCGACGCCGAACCGACGCCCGCCCGGGCCCCGGCACCCCGTGGCCGTCCGACGCGGTCGCCCCGGGCAGCCCCGACCTCGGGATCATGCTCCCGTACACCCCGCTGCACCACCTCCTGCTGGGCCTGCCCGGTGACCCGCCGGGACCGCGCCTTCTGGTCATGACCAGCGGCAACGTGGCGGGTGAACCGATCGTCACGGATGACGACGAGGCGCTGGAGCGACTGGCGCACCTCGCCGACGCCTGGCTCACGCACGACCGCCCGATCCATGTGCCGTGCGACGACTCCGTCGTGCGCGTCTGCGACGGGGAGCGGCTGATCGTACGGCGCTCACGCGGCTACGCCCCGCTGCCGCTCGCCCTGCCGCATCCGGTACCGGCGACCCTCGCCACCGGCGGCGACCTGAAGAACACCTTCTGCCTCGCCGAGGAACACCGGGCGTGGCTGTCCGCCCATGTCGGCGACATGGACGACCTCGCCACCCAGCACGCCTTCGAACGCGCCGAACAGCACGTGGAGACCATCACCGGAGTGCGCCCCGGCATCCTGGCCACCGACCGGCATCCCCGCTATCGCACCGGCCAGTGGGCCCTGCGCCGGGCCGACGGCCGGCCGGTCGTCCGCGTACAGCACCACCACGCGCATATCGCGGCCGCGATGGCCGAGCACGGAAGGGACGGCAGCCGCCGAGTGATCGGCGTCGCGTTCGACGGCACCGGTTACGGGGACGACGGTGCGGTGTGGGGCGGCGAGATCATGCTGGCCGACTACGAGACGTACCACCGCTTCGCGCACCTCGCGTACGTTCCGCTGCCCGGCGGCGACGCCGCCGTGCACCGGCCCTATCGAATGGCGCTCGCTCATCTTTACGCGGCAGGCATCGGCGCGGCGGAGGATCTGCCCTGCACGGCAGCCTGCCCGCCGGACGAACGACGCGTGGTGCTGCGGCAGCTGGAGCGAAACCTCAACTGCGTCCCCACCTCCAGCATGGGCCGGCTGTTCGACGCCGTCTCCTCGCTGGTGGGCGTCTGCCACCGGGCCGGGTACGAAGCCCAGGCCGCCGTCGAACTGGAGGCCGCCGCGGTCGGCGCCGCCGCGGACCTCGGACCCGGTTACGGTTTCGCGCTGCGCCCGGCGGGCACGGCCGACGGGCAGCGGTTGATCATGGACCCGTCGCCGGTGCTGGCAGCCGTCGTCGACGACGTGCGCGCCGGCGCGGCGCCGACGCTTGTCGCCGCGCGCTTCCACGCGGCCGTCGCGGACCTCGTGCTCCAGGTGTGCACCTCGGCCCGCGAACAGCACGGCCTGCACGAAGTCGCCCTGACCGGCGGCGTGTTCGCCAACACCCTTCTCTCCTCCCTGTGCGCCAGGACGCTGAGCGAGAACGACTTCACCGTCCTGCGCCACCGGGAGGTCCCCCCGAACGACGGCGGACTGGCGCTCGGCCAGCTCATGGTGGCCGCCCGCACCGGAGCGGCGCACACGAGCGCCGCCGACTGACGTCCTGCCCGGCGGAGCCGGGCAACGCCCCCACAGCAAGGAGCAGCCATGTGCCTGGCGGTACCCGGCAGAGTGATGGACATCGAGGAACGCGACGGTACCCGGATGGCCACCGTCGACTTCGGTGGCGTGGTCAAGGAAGTGTGTCTGGAATATTTGCCGGACCTCCAGGTCGGTGAATACGCCATCGTCCATGTGGGGTTCGCCCTGCAGCGACTCGACGAGGAATCGGCGCGGAAGACGCTCGACCTCTTCACTGAACTCGGTCTGCTCCAGGAGGAGTTCGGGGATCCGTGGGAACTGGCGGCAGAGGCCGGCAGAACGTTCCCGACCGGTGGCGCCGAGGCGCCGCAGGAGGTTCAGCAGTGAAGTACATCGAAGAGTTCCAGAACCCGGACCTGGCGCGCCGACTGCTGGACGACATCCACTCCATCGTGACCCGTCCGTGGGCGCTGATGGAGGTCTGTGGCGGACAGACGCACACCATCATCCGGCACGGCATCGACCAACTCCTGCCGGACCAGGTCGAACTGATCCATGGTCCGGGCTGCCCCGTCTGCGTCACACCGCTGGAGGTCATCGACAAGGCGCTGGAGATCGCCTCCCGCCCCGAGGTGATCTTCTGCTCGTTCGGGGACATGCTCCGGGTCCCCGGAACCGGCCGTGACCTGTTCCGGGTTCGCAGCGAGGGCGGTGACGTGCGGATCGTGTACTCGCCGCTCGACGCCCTGAAGGTCGCCCAGCAGAACCCTGATCGTGAGGTGGTCTTCTTCGGGATCGGATTCGAGACCACCGCACCGCCCAATGCCATGACGGTGTATCAGGCGCGCAGGCTCGGCATCCCGAACTTCAGCCTGCTGGTGTCCCATGTGCGGGTCCCCCCGGCCATCGAGGCGATCATGCAGTCGCCGAGCTGCCGGGTGCAGGGGTTCCTTGCCGCCGGCCATGTGTGCAGTGTGATGGGCATGGGGGAGTACCCGGAGCTGGCCGAACGGTTCCAGGTCCCCATTGTGGTCACCGGTTTCGAGCCGCTGGACATCCTCGAAGGCGTACGGCGGACCGTCTTGCAGCTGGAGCGCGGTCAGCACACCGTGGAAAACGCGTACCCGCGCGCTGTGCACCCCGACGGGAACCCCGCGGCGCTCACCATGCTGGACGACGTCTTCGAAGTCACCGACCGAGCCTGGCGCGGCATCGGCACCATCCCCGACAGCGGCTGGCGGCTCTCCACCCGCTACCGGGACTACGACGCCGAGTACCGCTTCTCCGTCACCGGCATCGACACCAAGGAGCCCGCCGAATGCCGCAGCGGTGAGGTTCTGCAAGGACTGCTGAAGCCCCACGAGTGCGAGGCGTTCGGCACCACCTGCACCCCGCGCAACCCGCTCGGGGCCACCATGGTCTCCAGCGAGGGCGCCTGCGCCGCGTACTACCTCTACCGGCGCCTGGACATCAGGACCGCCCCCAGGGAGACGAGCCCCGTTGCCTGAGACCACCGAAGCACTGAACACCGCCGTCACCGCGACCGCGGGCGTCCCCGGCGAAGCGCCCGTACTCGACCTCACGGTATGGACCTGCCCCGCACCGCTGCGTGACCAGCCGCGGGTGGTGATGGGCCACGGCGGCGGCGGCGCACTCTCGGCCGAACTGGTCCAGCACGTCTTCGCGCCCGCCTACGGGGGCGACGTGCTCGCGCAACTGGCCGACTCCGCCGTGGTGTCGCTGGGCGGCGCCCGGCTGGCCTTCTCCACGGACTCGTACGTCGTGCGGCCACTGTTCTTCCCCGGCGGCAGCATCGGCGACCTCGCGGTCAACGGCACCGTCAACGACCTGGCCATGAGCGGTGCCAGGGCCGCCTACCTCTCCTGCGGTTTCATTCTGGAGGAGGGCGTCGAGCTTTCGGTCGTCGCACGCGTGGCCGACGCGCTGGGGGCAGCGGCGCGCACGGCGGGCGTCGAGGTGGCGACCGGCGACACCAAGGTCGTGGACGCCGGTCACGGCGACGGCATCTTCATCAACACCGCCGGGATCGGCCTCGTCCCGGCCGGCGTCGATCTGTGTCCCCAGCGAGTGGTCCCGGGCGACGTCGTGATCGCGAGCGGTGCGATCGGCGTGCACGGCGTGGCGATCATGAGTGTGCGCGAGGGCCTCGAGTTCGGGGTGGAGATCGAGAGCGACTGCGCGGCGCTGGGCGGGCTGGTGGAGACCATGCTCGCGGTCACCCCCGACCTCCACGTCCTGCGCGATCCCACACGTGGCGGACTGGCCGCGGCGCTCAATGAGATCGCGGTGGCCTCAGGCACCGGTGTCGTCATTCAGGAGCGCAACGTTCCGGTCCCGCCGGCCGTGGCCAACGCCTGCGCCGTCCTGGGCCTGGACCCGATGTACGTGGCCAACGAGGGCAAACTTGTCGCGTTCGTCCCCCGTGAGCACGCCGAAGCCGTTCTGGAGGCGATGCGGGCGCATCCGCTGGGAGCGGAGGCGACCGTGATCGGCGAGGCCGTGGAGGCGCATCCCGGCATGGTCGTGGCCCGCACCGGGCTTGGCGGGACGCGCGTGGTCGACCTGCCGATCGGGGAGCAGCTGCCCCGGATCTGCTGATCCGACGGTCCTGCGGACCGCTCGTGCGGATGCGGGAGCGGCGCTGTGTGGCGACCCTGGAGAGGTGGGGGTGACTCGCTGAGGAGGACCCATGTCCATGATGGACAAGATCAAGCACATGCTGAAGGGCCATGAGGACAAGGCGGAAAAGGGCATCGACAAGGCGGGCGACGCCATCGACACCAAGACGCAGGGAAAGTACACCGGCCAGGTCGACGCGGCCCAGGACAAGCTCAAGGACGAGCTCGGTTCCGAGCGGGGTGAGGACCGGCCGCCGCAGCCCTGACCACGCCGCCGTGCTCCTGCGGATCGCGCGGACGTCCGACGATCACACGGTCCCTTGTATTCCCTTGCCCGTTGCCGTTGAGCATGCGTACGAGTCGTGCGCGGGCACCGGCTCCAGGGCGACGACGCCGCGTCCGGCTCGCACGAGCCCGATGCGGCGTCGTCGCTACGCGCCCGGACGCCGAGTGAAGCCGGTGGCCGGGCGTTCCAACCGCTCGCCGTCCACGATGATGTCGACGGCTTCGTTGTAGAACGCGATGAGGTCCTTGACCGCACCCGCGGCCGGGACGGGGTCGGGGTAGCTCCACGCCACATCCGCCGGTGCGTCGCTGTCCGGGTCGGTCAGCGACCAGTACTCGGCCGTCCCCTTGTACGGGCATCCCGTACGCAGGTCGGTCGGGGTGAACAGGTCGAGGCGGACGTCCTCGCGGGGGATGTAATAGCGGACAGGCAGGCGCGTCTCGAAGAGAAGCACCGGGCTGCGGGTGTCCGCGACGAGCGTTCCGTCGATCTCGACCTGCACGTGCCGAGAGCTGCGGAGCGCGTCCACACGCGAGTACGGGTCGCGCGGATGGACAAAGATCTCTTCGTCCTCCTCGTACCAGTGATCGGGGCCCACGCCGACGCGTCCGAACCACTCGAAGGCGATGTGTCCGGCGAGCTCGGCGCCCGGAAAGGTCCATGCGGCGTTGGCCTCCGCGACGCCGTCCACGACGAGGTCGTAGAAGACCGTGGAGCCGGAGTGCGCGCCCACGTCGGGGTCGGCCGCCGGGCGGAGCAGATCGGTGCGGACGTCGCCCCGGGGGAAGGCGTAGAGCGGTACGGCATGGCCGGGTTCCCACACGAGGACCGGTCGGCGGCTGTCGACGACGACGGTCGTGCCCTTCTTCCCGCGTACTCGGCGCTCGCTCGGCTCCCAGGTGAGGGCGGCGTCCGGAACCGGGTGACGGCGCTCGACGGCAGGGGCGGGTGGAGTGGTCACGAAGTCCTCCTGCGCGAGGGTGCTGATCGAGGTGCCCGTCGGGGTCTCTGCGGCGGTCCACCGGTCACTGGGCGCGTGAGCCGGCGCCATGCGCCCGGCCGGTCCGGTTCACCGGCCGGGGGCCGGTGGCGGGCCGCCCTCGTCCACCCGCCGCCCAGTGGGTACGGGACTTGGCTGTCTCAGCGTACGTACGTCCGCATGCGGGCGCCTGCGGAGATACCGGCAGGGGACGCGGAGTGAGTCCTTCGGCGCGTCACGGAGAAGCCGGACCCCTGGCCGGGGAGACTTTCGGCATGACCAATGCGACGAAGGCAGTCCTTGAGGGCGGCCCCGAGGACCTTCCCGAGCGGATCGTTCCCCTCACCACACCCGTGCCGGACCTCAAGATCCCGTTCCGCGGCGGGTACGAGCACTTCAAGGCGACGACGCGTCACCAGGATACCGCCGAGGGCCAATTGCCCATCTACGAATGGTGGGAACGAACGGAAATCCCGGGGTAGGTGCCACGCCGGTACGGGCTTCCTGCCCGACGGATACGTACGCACTGTCCGCCCGACCGACCGACGCGTACGCATGTCCCGGCCGGCTCCCTGCTGGGCCTCCTCTCGCGGTCAGCCGCACCACCGGGCCCGATGCCGCGGCCGCGTCCTGACCGCGATCCCGGCCCCACGGGTCCGCGGATGCTCACTCCCTCGGCTCGTCCGGGCGAGCGCTGCCCCCCTGGTCCTCCGATGCTGGCGTGGCAGAGATGACCGCCGTCCAGGTGCCCCCGCCGAGCACGCGCGGACGACGCCGGACCGGGCCGCCGGAAGGGGCGGATCGTTGATGAGGCTTGTCGTCGATCTCAACACATGCCAGGGATACGCGCAGTGCACGTTTCTCGCGCCGGACGTCTTCGCCATGCACGGCGACGAGGCGCTCACGTACAACCCACGGGTCGACGAGGAACAGCGCGAGAGCGTGGCGCGCGCCGTCGCGGCGTGCCCCGTCCAGGCCATTCTGGTCGACGCACCGGACGCACCGGACGCACCGGACGCACCGGACGCACCGGACGCGCCGGGCGAGGAGGCGTCCCATGGCCGCTGACGACTTCCTGGAGAGGCTCAGGCGCGAGGGCCGGATTGTGATCGTGGGCGCCTCGCTGGCCGGCCTCCGGGCGTCCGAGACGCTCCGGGACCAGGCCCCGGCCCGGAGGCCGTTCCCGGTTGCGGCAGGCGCGTCATGTCCTGCCGTGCGGCGACGATGTCGGTGACGACCGCGTAGGGCAGCCAGGGCCCGGACGCGACCGGGGCGCCCGCCCGCTCCACCGCCGCGATCAGGTCGGCCGGGGCCGGGCGCGCGGTCGGGTCCTTGACCAGGCAGGACGCCAACAGCGGGCGCAGGGCGTCTGGGAGCCCGGAGACGTCCGGATCCGTGCCCGCCACCCGGAACGCCACCGCGATCGCAGGGCCCTCGCCGAACAGGTCCGCACCGAGCGCTGCGTAGGCGATCGTCATCGGTGAGATCCGCCATTCGTACGCTCGCGACCAGGTCCGGTCGCCGCTCTCGCTGCCGGCGGTCCTTCTCAGGGGTTCGAGAGCAGACTGGAAGAGGAAGGGCATGGTGTCGTACGGATCGGCTGGTCCGTCTGGTCGTCGTCCGTGCGTTGCAATGACGGCCTTGCCGCGGAGGGGGCTTCACGACCGGACCGGTCGGGGCGCGATTGGCATCCGGCGCCTCCGGTGTTGAGCATCGCCACAAGGAGAGGTACCCATGTCGACCTATTTGGTCAATCATCTGCGCATCCCCGGCGTGCCGCAGGAGGAGAACCTGGCCTATCTGGAGCAGGTCGGGGCCACCACGGCGCTTTACGGAGGCAAGTGGCTCGCGATTGACGGCGAGGTGCAGGTCCTCGAGGGCGCATGGCCGGGCTCGGTGGTGCTGATCGAGTTCCCCGACATGGAGACGGCGCAGGCGTGGTACAACTCGCCGGAGTATCAGAAGATCATTCACCTGCGCACGGATCGGACCATCAGTGATCTGGTCCTGGTCGACGGCGTGAGCTCGGACTTCACGGCTGTCGGCTACGCGCAGCAGCTCCGTGCGACGATTGCGGCCGCTGAGTGCGGCAGCTGATCCGGCCGGTGCCGTACTGAGTTGAGAGACGGGCGGGTCCACCCGCGGAACCCCGGCCTCGCGCCGATCTCGATGGTATCGGAAGCGGCGGCTTGTTCGCCGCCGTCGCCACCGTCTGAGGGGTTTGCTTGGAGGATGTTTCGCTTCACCGCTGTAGCGATCCGTGACGCACCGATGAGGTGAGCAGTGATCCCCGGTGAGGAGTAGGTGAAATGACGACCCTGCTGGAGTGCTTTCTCGCAATCTGCGGTAGGCGTGATCGCTGGAGCGGCCTCTGTATGCGAAATTCCAGGGTGACTCAAGCAGATGGAGAGGGTGAGATTTTCTCCGGAGCAGATCATCGGTGGCGGACCGGTGGGGGAGGTGCTTATTGGGGATTCGCTCGAGCTGCCTCTGCCGGCAGCCATGAAACCTGGGGCTACTTGGCTGAGCCGTATCTCTTCGCGTGGCCTGGCATCGTCTTTTCCGTTCCTCTGCCTCAAGGATCCGGGATTCCGGACGTACGGCACCTTGCCGGTTCGCCAGAGCGTTCCGGAAGAGTCCATCTGCCCGGTCCGCGGCGCGGACGGGAGGGCTGGCGTTAAGGGATGTCCCTTGCATCCCTGGCGGACCCACACGACGACAGTTACGGCACCTCGCCGCGTTGTCGGCACGCCCGAATACATCCAGTATCCGGACGCACCTTCGCCTTCTGATGCACCGCATCCGACTTTCTGTCCGTCGCCGCGGCCACCGAACGCCGCGCCTCCCGCACCCGACGACCCGGCCCCGCTCACCTGCAACGAGATCCGGCACCTGTTCACCACACTGATCGTGCCCCCGGCCCACGGCGCGTTCCACAGCCTCCGCTGGTCGCACCGGCGGCGCCGACACCAAGCCCGGGCCCGCAATTGCCACCACCGAAGGCAAGCGGCAGTCGCGGACGCCGTACGGCTGGTCGATCGGCTCCTGCTGCACCTCACCACCCCCGGCGCGGATGCGCTCGAGGGTGGCGTCGCAGTCGTCGGTCCTACAGATGACACCGCGCAGCAGGCCTTCGCCGGCAGTGCCGCCCGACTGTCCGGGAACGATCGATATCGAGTACCACGTGGGGTGAGTTCACCCAGATGAGAGAACTCGCCCAGGGTGTCCGCGAGGTCCTCGGTCAGGTGCCGACGTAGGCCGCGAGGTGCTCGCCGGTGAGGGTGGAGCGGTCGGCGACGAGGTCGGCGGGTGTGCCCTCGAAGACGATCCGGCCGCCGTCGTGGCCGGCGCCGGGGCCGAGGTCGATGATCCAGTCGGCGTGCGCCATGACCGCCTGGTGGTGCTCGATGACGATGACCGACTTGCCGGAGTCGACGAGCCGGTCGAGCAGGCTGAGCAAGTGCTCGACGTCGGCGAGGTGCAGGCCGGTGGTCGGCTCGTCGAGGACGTAGACACCGCCCTTCTCGGCCATGTGGGTGGCCAGCTTGAGCCGCTGCCGCTCGCCGCCGGACAGCGTAGTGAGCGGCTGGCCGAGGCTGAGGTAGCCGAGCCCGACGTCGGCGAGCCGGTTGAGGATGCGGTGCGCGGCCGGCGTGTGTGCCTCGCCGGCGCCGAAGAACTCCTCGGCCTCGGTCACCGACATGGCCAGCACCTCACTGATGTCGCGGCCGCCGAGGTGGTAGTCCAGCACCGATGCCTGGTACCGCTTCCCCTCGCACTCCTCGCAGGTGGTGGCGACGCCGGCCATCATCGCCAGGTCGGTGTAGATGACGCCGGCGCCGTTGCAGTTGGGGCAGGCGCCCTCGGAGTTGGCGCTGAACAGTGCCGGCTTCACGCCGTTGGCCTTCGCGAACGCCTTGCGGATCGGGTCGAGCAGTCCGGTGTACGTCGCCGGGTTGCTCCGTCGCGAGCCGCGGATCGCACTCTGGTCGACCGATACCACACCCGCGCCGGCGGGGATCGACCCGTGCACGAGTGAGCTTTTTCCGGAGCCGGCGACGCCGGTGACGACGGCGAGCACCCCGAGCGGGATGTCGACGTCGACATCCTGCAGGTTGTGCGCTGTCGCGCCGCGGATCTCCAGCGTGCCGGTGGGCGCCCGCACCGTGTCCTTGAGAGCGGCCCGGTCGTCGAGATGGCGGCCGGTGATGGTGCCGCCGGCCCGCAGCCCCTCGACGGTGCCCTCGAAGCAGACGCTGCCGCCCCCGGTACCGGCGCCGGGGCCGAGGTCGACAACGTGGTCGGCGATCGCGATCGTCTCCGGCTTGTGCTCCACTACGAGCACCGTGTTGCCCTTGTCCCGCAGCCGCAGCAGCAGGTTGTTCATCCGCTGGATGTCATGGGGGTGCAGGCCAATGGTGGGCTCGTCGAAGACGTAGGTGACGTCGGTCAGCGAGGAACCGAGGTGGCGGATCATCTTGACGCGCTGCGCCTCGCCCCCCGACAGCGTGCCCGACGGCCGGTCGAGCGAGAGGTAGCCGAGGCCGATCTCCACAAACGAGTCGAGAGTGTGCCGGAGCGCGGCGAGCAGCGGCGCCACCGACGGCTCGTCGATGCCGCTGACCCATTCGGCCAGGTCGCTGATCTGCATCGCGCAGGCATCGGCGATGCTGATCCGCTTGATCTTCGACGACCGGGCACCCTCGCTGAGCCGGGTGCCGTCGCACTCGGGGCAGGTGGTGAACGTGACGGCGCGCTCCACGAACGCCCGGATGTGCGGCTGCAGAGCCTCCTTGTCCTTGGACAGGAACGACTTCTGGATCTTGGGGATCAGCCCCTCGTAGGTGAGGTTCACGCCCTCGACCTTCACCTTGGTCGGCTCCCGGTAGAGGAAGTCCTGCATCTCCTTCTTGGTGTACTTGCAGATCGGCTTGTTCGGGTCGAGGAGGCCCGACTCGGCGTAGACCCGCACGGTCCAGAAGCTGTCCGACTTCCAGCCGGGGATGGTGAACGCGCCCTCGGCGATCGACTTGGAGTCGTCGTAGAGCTGGGTGAGGTCGATGTCGGAAACCGTGCCCCGGCCTTCGCAGCGCGTACACATGCCGCCGGTGCGGGTGAAGGTCGCCTTCACCGCCTTCTTGGCGCCGCGCTCGACGGTGATCGCACCGCTCGCCCGGACAGAGGGGACGTTGAAGGCGTACGCGCTGGGTGGGCCGATGTGCGGATTGCCGAGTCGGCTGAAGAGGATGCGCAGCATCGCGTTGGCGTCGGTGGCGGTGCCGACCGTGGAGCGGGGGTCGGCACCCATCCGCTGCTGGTCGACGACGATCGCGGTCGTCAGCCCTTCGAGTACGTCGACCTCGGGCCGCGCCAGCGTCGGCATGAAGCCCTGCACGAAGGCGCTGTATGTCTCGTTGATCAGCCGCTGCGACTCCGCGGCGATCGTGTCGAACACCAGAGAACTCTTGCCCGAGCCGGAGACGCCGGTGAACACTGTCAACCGGCGCTTCGGGATCTCGATGCTGACGTCCTTGAGGTTGTTCTCGCGCGCGCCGTGCACGCGGATCAGATCGTGACTGTCCGCACCGTGCAGCGCAGTCGCCCACGTGTCCGTCCTCTTGGCCATGCTTTTCGTGTCTCCATCTGTTGGGTGGCGGGGCCGCCTTCGCGGTCTCCGTCGGCGTCGCCTGGCTCGATCTGACCAGCTTCGAGGAGTACTCCTGGTTCTCCTTCGTTGGCGCGGTTGCGGCAATGGTGCGTTGTCTATCAGACCGGCGGCATCGGCCGGGGTCGCGCTCGGCGCAGGAACCAGGGCATCCACGCCGCTTCGGCCCGTGGCGCCTCTGGCCCTCGGCCACGCGGCGCGCCCGGCCGAGGCGTCAGACCAACCAGCGGCCGTCGCGCATCACCTCGCGTTCGGGTATCTCGTTCACCTCGCGCCCAAGGGTTGTGCTCGCATCCCTGGCGGAACAGCGCGCGGCGTCGGATGCGGTGCATCGCAAGGCGGAGGGCGTCCGCATACTGGGTGTATTCGGATGTTCCGACAACACGGCGAGGTGCCGTAGTTGTCGTCGCGCGCCCGTCAGGGATCACGGGACGGCCTAGGGCGTGTTTCGAAAGTAGCGCCGTCCGCCCGTAGGGCGGGCCTGGCGGCGTCTGGTGCGTGCGATCGCAAGGCGGAGGGTCGCCCCGATA
>NZ_JBEZKL010000116.1:0-23143 GCF_040704695.1 Streptomyces sp. NPDC048411 | reverse complement strand
ACCCGCCCCTACCGGCCCCAGACCAATGGGAAGGTGGAGAGGTTCAACCGCACCCTCCTCGACGAATGGGCCTACGCACAGCCCTACCGGAGCGAGGCCGAGCGACGCGACGCCTACCCCGCCTGGCTGCACACCTACAATCACCACCGCGGACACACCGCGCTCAAGGGCCAACCACCCGCCAGCCGCGTCCCCAACCTCACGGGTCAGTACACCTAGGGCCGCCCCCGGTGACCCCGCTGTCCTCAATCGCCGGACGGGCTTGATGTGCCCGCTGCGGGTGCACCGTCAGTCCCGCGCGGCGCCATCAAGCCCGTCCGGCGATTGAGGACGGACGCCTCGCGCTGGACGGGCATGCGTCCCGCCTCGCCGGGCGGCACCTTGAAGCCCGTCCGGCGATTGAGGACAAAGAACCGGCCACCGGACGCCCCCGGTACTACCTCGTGTTGCGGGCCAGCCCCAACGCGTACTCCGGCCACCACTCCCCCGCCTTCGGGCCCCCCTTGCACGCGCCGTCCGACTCCCCCGGCCGCTTGATCCAGAGGTACGCGTCGACCAGGTCCTCACCCGTGTCCGTGGTCGGGGGTTCACCCAGCGCCCGGCCCGGTGGGTTGCACCAGTTCTCCTTGGGGTCGCCCTCGTCGTACGGACCGTTGCCGTTGCGGCTCGTGTCGATGACGAACGGCTTGGTGCCGACCTTCACCGACAGCCGCTTTCCGAAGTCCGTACTGGCCGCCGTGGTCTGGAAGTTGGAGACGTTGACCGCGAAGCCGTCCGCGTCCGCGATGCCCGCCTGCCGGAGCGGCCGGAAGAGCGCGTCCGGAGTACGCCAGCCCGCGTTACCCGCGTCCATGTAGACGCGCGTGCGCGGCAGTTGCTTCAGCCGTTGCACGGCGCCCCCCAGCAGGTCGTACCGCGCCTCGTGGAACTCCTGCGGGGTGCAGCCGTCGATCAGGTGCAGCAGCGCGTCCGGCTCCAGGATCACCGTGGTACGGCGGTCACCGATGCCCTTCGCCACTCCCTCCAGCCAGGCGCGGTACGCGTCGCCGTCCGCGGCGCCGCCCTTCGAGAACTGGCCGCAGTCACGGTGCGGGATGTTGTAGAGAACCAGCAGCGCCTGCCGACCGGCCTTCCGGGCAGCCTCGGTGAAGCCCTTCGCCTCCGCCTCGGGGTTGTCCGGGCCGATCCACTCCCCGACCGGCTGCCGGGCGATCTTCTTGATCAGGTCGGCGTCCATGTCGTTACCGGCCTTGGTGTAGGCGGCGACCTGCCGGGCCGCGTTCCCGTCCGGGTTGACCCAGTAGGGGGTGCTCCCGGCGGGGCTCTCGTCGCCACCGGAGGACGAGGACGAAGAACACCCTGCGAGCAGCAGTGTCACGGCCAGCGCCACTGCCCCCGCACCGGACCGGCCGGTGTAATTGCCGTACATCCACTCCCCCTTGGGTGCCGGACAAGACCGGGCGAATCCATCCTGACACACCCAGGCGTCGAACGACGCAGAGCGACCGGTTCTGGACGTATCGTCAAATATCTTTTCTATGCAGGCAGTTGGGCGCCCTGCAGTGACGCGTAGTGGCCCACACGCCCCCTTTGTCTCCCGTGTCGGCGCCGGGCTTCTCCCGCAGCCCGCGCACCGCGGTCGAGGACCGGCCCGGTCGGCGCCCGGGGGGAAAGCGGACGGCCGGCCGGGCCAGGTGCACCTCGTCCACCGGACGGTCCGCTACGCGGACTTGCCCGCGGACGGCTTCTCGCCGGTCAGGTACGCCGAGACGACCACATTGGCGTTGTACTCGTGCGACGCGCGGTCGAACGTGCCGCCGCAGGTGATCAGCCGCAGCTCCGCCCGGCCGTCCTTGTGGGGCCCGTAGGCCTTGTGGGCGTCGAAGCGTTCCCGGGTGAATACCTGGACGTCGTCGATGGTGAATTCGGCGACCGAGCCATCCGTCCGGACGACCCGGATCTTCGCGCCGGGGCGGGCCGCGCTCAGTCCGTAGAAGACGGCCGGTTTGGTCTCGGTGTCGACGTGGCCGACGAGGAGCGCGGCGCCCGCCGCGCCGGGTCGGGTGCCGCTGCCGTACCAGCCGACGGTCTGCGGTTTCGCGAACGGTGGCGGGTCGATCGCCCCCGCCTTGTCCAGGCCGCGGGCGATGACGGGGGCCCGGACTCCTATCGAGGGAATCTCGATGCGTTCCGGCGCCGCACCCTTGATCGGGGCGTGCGCCGCGGGCAGCGGTACACCGTGGGGGCGTCCGACCGCCGCGATGTCGCCGGTGGTCGGGGCGGAGCTCGCGCCGGAGCCGTCGGCGATGCCGCGGCCCCAGAGCCACAGGCCCATCAGCAGAATGGCCCAGGCAACTCCGGTGAGCAGCCGGCCGGTCCCTGCCGGGCGGTCCGAGGCGGACATCTCGTTCAGTCCGCGGTCGGGCGACGGCGGACGCCGCGGAGGGCTACGGCGACGGTCGCGAGGGTGGCCAGGGCCAGCCCGAGCACGGCGTGCGCGGTGCCGGGGCCGTCCCGCTCGGCCGCCTGTTCGGTGAGGACGGCGGTCCCTCCGCCACCGGCCCGGACCGGGGCGATCGGGGCGAGCGGTCCGGAAGGGTCGCCTGCGGCGACGGTGACGGTGCCGGACACCCTGGTGGCGTTGTCGCCGTCACAGGTCACCCAGATGTCGTACGCGCCGGGCGTGGCGTCGGAGCGGATCCTGGCCCGGGTGGAGAACCCGCCGCGGTCGTCGGCTGTGAGGCGCGCATCGGAGGCGAAGGCGTCGGAGATCCCTTTGGCCTCCTTGCCCTGACAGCCGTCGACCTGCAGGTCCACGTCATCGCCGGGGGCGAGGGAGGACGGGGTCACCGAGAGGGTGGCGCGGGACTTCGAGTCCTTACCGGTGCCGGAGCCGGAGCCGGAGTCGGCCAGTGCGGCGGGAGCGGGTATCAGGGTCGCCGCGATCACCGCGGCCCCACAGAACGTGAGGGGTATGGAACGCATCGTGAACCTCCTGATGGCAGGTTCACGCGTCCGGCGGCTTTTCGCATCCGCAGGGGTGAGGGACTAGGCCATTCAGGGCCTGCCCTTCGGATCCGGGATGATCCGAAGGGCAGGCCCTGGGCGGCGCCGGGAAGGCCCGCGGGCGGCCCTCCTCGCACGGCGCTCAGCTCACGTCGACGAGGTCGACCAGGTCGGCGATGGAGTCGACGACCGTGGAGGGCCGGAAGGGGTACTTGTCGATGTCGGCCACTGTGGTGAGACCGGTGAGGACCAGGAACGTCTGCATCCCCGCCTCCAGGCCGGCCAGCACATCGGTGTCCATCCGGTCGCCGATCATGGCGCTGGACTCAGAGTGGGCGCCGATCGCGTTGAGCCCGGTGCGCATCATCAGCGGATTGGGCTTGCCCGCGAAGTACGGGGCCTTGCCGGTGGCCTTGGTGATGAGGGCGGCGACGGACCCGGTGGCAGGCAGCGGGCCCTCGGCGGACGGGCCGGTCTCGTCCGGGTTGGTGCAGATGAAGCGGGCGCCGCCGTTGATCAGCCTTATCGCCTTGGTGAGCGCCTCGAAGCTGTATGTACGGGTCTCGCCGAGGACCACGTAGTCCGGCTCGTGGTCGGTGAGGACGTAGCCGATGTCGTGCAGAGCGGTGGTGAGCCCGGCCTCTCCGATGACGTACGCCGTGCCGCCGGGCCGCTGGTCGTCCAGGAACTGGGCGGTGGCCAGGGCGGAGGTCCAGATGTTCTCCACGGGCACGTCGAGACCCATGCGCTCCAGGCGGGCGTGCAGGTCGCGGGCGGTGTAGATCGAGTTGTTCGTGAGGACCAGGAAGGGCATCCCCGAGTCCCGCAACCGCTTGATGAAGGCATCCGCCCCGGGGATCGGCGTCCCCTCGTGGATCAGGACTCCGTCCATGTCGGTGAGCCAGGATGAGATCGGCTTGCGCTCTGCCATGCGGGACTCCTGCCGTACGCCGTGTGCGGGGACGCCGGCGGCACCGCGTTGTGCAGCGCCGACATCCCCGATTTTAGGCCGTCCGTTCAACCAGCCGATACGGCCGGAACGCCCGGTACCGAATCACCCGGTGCCGGATCACCGGCGCCTGGACCGTCCGGTGCCGCTCTCGGGATGGTCCAGACCCGTTACCTTTGCGCGATGATCCGTCCAAGTCCCTTTCTCTCAAGGTGAATCGCCGGCCGACGGTCAGCTGCCGGTGGCCGACTTCCAGGCTTCGACATACGTGTCCAGGTTGGCGCCGAGGTCCGACCAGTCCGGCTCGAAGACCTCCACCCCGTTCATCAGCTTGCTGAGCGCGATGGCGTTCGCGTCGGTGGCCTCGACGTCCTTACGGGCGGAGAAGCCGCCGCCGACCGCGCTGACATCCTTCTGCGCCTGCGCGGAGAGCATGAAGTCGATCAGCTTCTTGCCGTTGGCGCTGTGCGGGGCCTTGTCGACCAGTCCGGCCGCGTACGGCAGGGCGAAGGTGGTGGGCTTGGAGCCGGCCTTGGCGGGGAACCAGATGCCGAGGTTCGGCATGTCCTTGGACTGGGCGTAGTTCATCTGGACGTCACCGTTGGCGACGAGGAGTTCGCCCTTGTCCACCTTGGGGGCGAGCTTGCCGGTGGAGGCGGACGGGCCGACGTTGTTGGCCTGGAGCTTCTTCAGGTACTCCATCGCCGGCTCCTTGCCGCCGAAGTCGTGCATGGCCTTGATGAGGACGGCCGTGCCGTCACCGGCGACTCCGGGGGTGGAGTACTGGATCTTCTCCTTGTACGTCCCGCCGAGGAGCTCTTCCCAGGTGGCGGGCGCGGTCTTCAGCTCCTTCTTGTTGTAGACGAACCCGAAGTAGTTGTTGACGACCGAGGTCCACTTTCCGTCGGACGCCTTGTCCGCTGCGTCGACCTGGTCGGAGCCGGCCGGTTCGTACGCCGTCAGGAGGCCCTTGGAGTCGGCCTGCTGGATGAACGGCGGAAGGGTGACGAGGACGTCGGCCTGGGTGTTGGACTTCTCGCGGACGGCGCGCTGCACCATCTCGCCGGAGCCGCCCTCCACGTACTTGACCTTGATGCCGGTCTTCTTCTCGAAGTCCTTGAAGACCTTGTCGTACCAGCCGTCGCCGTTCTCGCCCTTGAGCCCATCGGCGCTGTAGACGGTGACGACCTTCTCGTCGGAGGCGGCGGAGGACCCGCCGCAGGCGGAGAGGGTGGCGGCGAGGGCGAGGCAGCCGGTGACGGCGGCTGTCGGCTTGAGGAAGTTCTTGCGCATGGGTGTCGTATCTCCTGGAAGGTGAGTAAGAGGCCGCGTACATGGGCGGGGTGGAGGCAGGAGCGGGGCGAGGGGCAAGCCCGGCAAGGCGGAGGAGGGAGGCGACGCGGAGGGGGCACCTCCCACGCCCTTAAGGCTGTGGGGGAGTCGTCGACCGACGACAACGCCGCTCAGTGCGGAGGTGTCAGCGGTAGGAGGCCCTGGTGCGGATGCGGGCGACGCCGAGGAGCACGAGCAGCGTCGTCCCCATGAGGACCACCGCGACAGCGGCACCGGTGAAGAGCGAGCCGCGGTCGGTCGCCGCGAAGATCTGCACCGGAAGCGGTGTCCAGTCGGGCGGGTAGAGCATCATCGTGGCGCTCAACTCGCCCATGGACAGGGCGAAGCAGAGCCCTGCGGCCGCTGTGAGGGCGGGCAGCAGGAGCGGCAGTCTGATCCGCCACAGGACAGAGGACGGGCGGGCGCCGAGACTGGCTGCCGCCTGTTCGTACATCGGGTCGAGACGCACTATTGCGGCTGAAACCGACTGATAGGCAAACGCTGTGACAAGAATGGTGTGCGCCAGGATCACGATCCAGCGTGTTCCGTTGAGCAGCATCGGCGGCTTGCTGAACGCGACGAGCACGGCGAGACCGACGACGACGGACGGCACGGCGACCGGCAGCATGAACAGCCCGTCCAGGAACCGGCGTCCGCGCTTTCGCAGCGAGGCGGCGGCGAGCGCGGCCCAGGTGCCCACGGTGAGGGCGAGCAGGCTGGCGCTGACGGCGGTGATCAGGCTGGTGGTGAGGGCCTGGAGCGAGTCGCCGCTGGTGGCGGCCTTGTAGTGCTCGGTGGTCGGCCCCGACGGGAAGGCGCCGGACCAGTTGGTGGTGAACGACGCGGCGACGATCACCAGCAGCGGCACCGCGAACAGCGGGACGAAGAGCAGGAAGAACACGGCCCAGGTGGCCCACTTCCCGGTACGGCTATGCACCAACACGGCGGCTCACCATCCGATACAGGCTGTAGAGACCGACGGAGATCGCGATGTTGACGACGGCGACGACGCAGGCGGCCGGATAGTCGGACTCCAGGATCGCTTTGCCGTAGACCAGCATCGGCAGGGTCGTGACACCTTTCGCGCCGGTGAACAGCACGATGCCGAACTCGTTGAGGCACATCACGAGGACGAGGGAGCCGCCCGCGGCGAGCGCCGGGAGCGCCTCCGGGAGGATCACCTGCCGCACGATCCGGGCCGGCCTCGCGCCCAGGGAGGACGCCACCTCCAGTTGCGCGGTGTCGAGCTGGGAGAACGCGGCGAGCAGCGGCCGCATCACGAACGGGGTGAAGTACGTGATCTCGGCGAGGAGGACACCCCACGGGGTGGTGAGGAAGTGGAAGGGCCCGTCCGCCGCCCCGGTGACGTCCGTCCAGACGCCGTTGGCCATGCCGACGGTGCCGTAGATGAACAGCAGGGCGAGCGTGATCAGGAAGGACGGGAAGGAGAGGAAGACGTCGATGAACTTGGCGACCGCCCGGCCGCCGGGAAACGGCACGAAGGCGATCACCAGCGCGAGGACGAAGCCCAGCACCAGACAGCCGACCGTCGAGCCGACGGCGAGCCAGACGGTGGTGGTCAGTGCCGAGCGGAACGACGCGGAGGCGAAGACGTCGCCGTACGCGGCGAGCGAGGTGCCGCCTTCGTCCGGGCTGACGGACTGCTGGACGACGAGGGCCAGCGGGTAGAGGAAGACGAGGGCGAGGACGGCGACGGGCGGGAGCGCCCAGACGAGATTGCTGGGGCCCGTCGAGGGGGTCCCTCCCATGCCCTTGGGGCTATGGGGGAGATGGAGGACAGGACGGCTGTCGGACGCACCCGAGGACACGTCTTCGGCCACGGCGCTAGCCATGAACCCCTCCCCCGGCCCCGGCGCCGGCCGGGAGCAGCACCGCATCCTCGGCGGCGAAGTGCACGGTGACCTTGTCGCCGAGCGGCGGGGTCTCGCGCAGCTCGCGCAGGTCGGCCTTGATCCGGTGGCCGTGGATGTCGACGTACAGCCGGTGGGTGGAGCCGCGCCACTGGACCTCGGCGAGAGTGCCGGTCAGCGCGTTGGGGCCGTCACCGAGTCCGACCAGGTGGGGTCGGACGCAGAGGGTTGCGGTGACGCCGCCCGCCGCATCGCCGGTCGGTACGGCGAGTGCGTGCCCGGCGAAGTCCACGGCGCCGGTGGTGCCTGCGACGGTGACCGGCAGCAGGTTGGCATTGCCGACGAACGACGCGGTGAACTCCGTACGCGGGCGGCGGTACAGCTCCTGCGGGGTGCCGCAGTCCTGGAGCCGCGCCTTGTCCATGACCGCGATCCGGTCGGCGAGGGTCAGTGCCTCGACCTGGTCGTGCGTGACGTACAGGATGGAGACGTCCGGCAACTCCCGGTGCAGCCGTGCCAGTTCGGTGAGCATCCCGGAGCGCAGCTGGGCGTCGAGCGCGGAGAGCGGTTCGTCGAGCAGGAGCACGCCGGGGCGGATGGCGAGCGCGCGGGCGATGGCGACGCGCTGCTGCTGTCCGCCGGAGAGCTCGCGCGGGTAGCGCGTGGCGTACGCGGCCATGCCGACGAGTTCGAGGGCTTCGGCGACCCGCCCGGGGATCTCCGCCTTCGCGACCTTGCGGGCCTTGAGACCGAAGGCGACGTTGTCCCGGACCCGCATGTGCGGGAACAGGGCGTACTGCTGGACGACCATGCCGATGCCGCGCTTGTGCGGCGGCAGGCCGGTGACGTCCCGGTCGCCGATCCGGACCCGCCCGGAGACGGGCTGGACGAAGCCGGCGACGGCGCGCAGGGCCGTGGTCTTGCCGGACCCGGACGGCCCGAGCAGGGCCATGACCTCGCCGGGTTCCACCGTCAGGTCGAGCCGGTCGAGGACGATGTTCCCGCCGTACGCGACGCTGACCTGGTCGAACCGGATGCCGCTGCCTGCGGTGGCCCCGCCGGTCATGCTTCCGCCCGGGCGATGAGGTCCGGCAGCTCGGCGACCGAGCCGAGTACGTGCGTGGCGCCGTTGCGCCGCAGCTGTTCCTTGTCGTGTGCGCCGGTCAGCACGCCGGCGACGATCCCGGCGCCGGAGCGTGCGCCACTGAGCATGTCGTACGAGGTGTCCCCCGCGACAACGATCTGCTGGACGCCGTCCACGGCCCCGGTGCGCAGGAACGCGGCGAGGACCATGTCCGGGTAGGGGCGGCCGCGGCCGCCCGCGTCGGCCGGGCAGAGGGTCAGGGCGACCAGGTCCTGCCAGCCGAGCGCGGCGAGGATCGCGTCCTGGGTGGTGCGGGCGAAACCGGTGGACAGGACCACGGTCCGCCCTTCGCCCGTGAGCCGCTCGATGGCTGCGCGGGCACCCGGGACCGGCGCGATGCGGCCGCCGTCGACCAGCTCCGCGTAAGCCTCCTCGAAGGCGAGGTTGGCCCGCTGGGCCTTGCTCTCGTCGCCGAAGAGGTGCCGGAAGACGGAGATCTTGGACTCGCCCATGGTGGCGCGCACATGGGCGAGCTTCTCGGCGTGGTCGGCGGAGCCGGGCGCCACGCCGAGGCAGCGGGCGGCGGCGCCGAAGGCCTGCTCGACGAGACCGCCGTCGGCGACGGTGGTCCCGGCCATGTCGAGGACGACGAGATTCAGCTTGTCGGTGTTGCTCAACTTCTTCACCAGCCCAGTTCGTTGGCGGTCGTTTCGGCGATGGCGGGCGAGCAGGTCATGCCGCGGCCGCCCGGCCCGGTGACCAGCCAGACGCCGTCCCGCACCTGCTGGCGGTGGACGACCCGGCTGGTGTCGGTGCACTGGGCGTAGACCCCGGCCCAGCGGTGGCGGATCCTCGGCAGCGGGCGGCCGAGGAAGGACTCGACGACCCGGGTGAGGTGCTCGTACGGCTCCTCGACGACATCGAACGCGAACGGGTGCTCGTACTCGTGGGTGTCGCCGATGGTCAGTCCGCCGTCCCGGCGCTGCACCATCAGCAGCTGCATCCCGTGCTCGGCCGCGGTCGGCGCCTGGGCCTGGCCGGCGTTGAGGGCGTCGAGCGCCTCGCTCCGGTACGCCGGGTAGTAGCGGAAGCTGTCGGCGTCGGCGACGGACGTGGTGAGCGTTTCGCCGAGCGGGTCGGTCTGCATCATCTGGAGGCGGACGCGGCGCACGGGCAGCTCGGGTCCGGCGAGCTCGCGAACGAGGCCGCCGAGCCAGGCGCCGGTGCACAGGATGACGGCGTCGCCGATGTGCACGTCGCCGTGGTCGTCGCGGACGGCGGCGGTACCGACGACTTCTCGGACCTCGCGGCCGCCGAGGAACGTATACCGGCCGGACGCCACCAGCTCCTGCTTCAGGGCCAGTTGCGCGGTGCGCGGCTCGACGGCGGCGTCTCGCTCGCACCACAGGGCGGCGACGAAGTCACCGCGGAGCGCGGGGTTGATCGCGCGGGCCTCGCCGGCCGTCAGCAGCTTGTAGCCGCGGGCCGCGGCGTCGGGGCGGGCGACGGCCGCCTCGGCGACGGCGACCTCCAGCTCGGTGCGGAGCGGGGTCAGCGAACCGCAGGGCCGGAAGCCCAGGCCGGGCACCTGCTCCCCGATGCCCTCCCACAGTTCGCGGGCGCGCAGCGCGGTCTCCAGCTCTTCGCCGCCGGCCCGGCCGCTGACCCAAATCTGTCCGAAATTGCGGAGTGATGCTCCGCGTGCCTCACTCTCGCGCTCGATCTGTACGACCTCGTGGCCGCGGTTCACTGCGTGCCAGGCGTGCATGGTTCCCACCACGCCGGCTCCTACGACGATGACTCTCACGACGGCAACGCTCGTGGGGGCGAATGACTCGCACGGATCGGCCGGGCGACGAGAGGGTGAACCAGGGCCCAATGTTGGCCTAGACCCGTTACATTCTCGTGATCAATGCGCGTCGATTGCCGCGCCGCATCGCTCAGCCCTGGCGGCCCAGGTGCGCGGTGAAGGAGAACCGGTCGCCGCGGAAGAGCGTGCGCACCCGCTCCAGCGGCTGCCCGCTCACGTCCCGCGAGACGCGGTGGAGCAGCAGCATGGGCAGGGCGGGCGGCGTACCGATCAGCAGCGCCTCGCGCGGCGTGGCGAGCACGGTCTCGATCCGCTCGTCCGCGTCGCCGAAAGTGATCCCGAGCCGGTCGTGGAGGTAGGCGTAGAAGGAGGAGTCGGGGTCGAACTCCGTGTCCAGGTCCGGCACGCGGGCGACGGAGACGTAGGTGCTCTCCAGGCCGACCCGGTCGTCGTCGGCGAGCAGCACACGCTCCAGGTGCCAGACCGGTTCGCCCCGCTCGACGCCCGTCTCGGCGGCGAGTGCGGCGGGACAGGGGAACTGCTCCAGGCCGATGAGGTGACGGCCCGGCGTCCGTCCCTGACGGCGTACGCCCTCCGTGTAGCTCGCGAGGGAGAGCGGCTGCTCCAGCTTGGGCCCCGCGACGACGGTGCCGCGCCCCTGGCGGGCGAGGCGGCCCTCCAGCAGGAGTTCGCGCAGCGCCTGCCGCACGGTCTCGCGCGACACCTCGTAGCGGATCGCGAGATCACGCTCGGTGGGCAGCATGCCGCCCTCGCCCAACTCCTCTATGAGGACGGAGACATGGGCCTTCACGGCGTAGTACTTGGGGATACGGCCGTGCTCCGGGATGCCGGAACGGATCGGTGCGCCAGGTGCCTGGTCGTGCAGGTAGTCCACCTCGCGATGGTGGCAGACGGACATGAACGACGGTGAACGTTTCGGGGCCCGCAGGTCAACGACGGGTGCGGCGGATCCGCCGCGCCCCTCTCAGGGCGGCCACACCGCCGGCCAGACAGAGCCCGGCGGCGAGACCCTCGGTCCAGATGACGGCCCCCGGTCCGGTCCTGGCGAGCACGGGTGGGCCCTGCGGGTCCCGGGCGGTGGGCGGCGCCTCTCCGGAGGCGCTGAGCCTGGGCGTGTCACCGGTTCCGCCGATGCGGTCGCCGACGTGGACGCCACCCGCGTCACCGGTTCCCCTGATGTCACCACCACGGCCGACCCGACCGGTGTCGCCGGATCCTCCGATGCCACCGCCGCCGCCGTCGACACCACCCGCGTCACCGGTTCCACCGTCGCCCCCACCGGTGCCGCCGGTTCCCCCGATGCCACCACCGCCATCGACACCGACGCCGTCGACCCCACCTGCGTCACCGGTTCCCGAAGTGGCGCTGTTGAGGGGCGGTTCGGGCTTCACGTCGCCGTCTCGACCGATACCGCCGACGTCACCCGTACCCCCCGTGTCTTCATCACCGGTGTCGCCACCGTCGCCCTCGTCCTCGACCACGCCGAAGACGTAGTCGTCGGACTCGCCGACCCAGTCCCCGTCATCACCCGCCGGGGTCTTCTTGGCGCCGTCGTCACCCGCGGCCTGTTTACGCTGGACGATCGCGGCCTTGGCGGTGATCCGATTGGGGTCGGTGTCGGAGGTGAACGCCATCCGGATCAGGGCGGTGACGGTGCGCCCCGCAGGGATGGTGAAGCCGCCGAAAGTGTCGGCGCCGTCGCCGCCGAAGACGCCGATGTGCTCGTCGCGGTCGGTCGTCTCCCAGGTGACGCGGTGCGGGACATCGGGGCGGTCCGGCTCGGAGAACTCCAGCTGGATCTGGTCGGAGGTCAGCTTCCGCTCCTCGTCGGTGAGGACCAGAACCGGGTGGATGGCGCCGCAGGGCTTCGAGGTCGTATTGGTCATATCCAGGAACCAGGTGCCGTATCCCCCGCCGGACCCATACGCCTCCGGGCCGCCGCGGATCCGGGTCGTGATCGGGAAGTCGGCCGCCTTCGGGTCACCACAGGTGGGCTGCTCGTCGGCGGTGACGGCACCGGGCACCGCGGCGGCGTCGGCGGATGCGGCGGACGCGCCGCCGAGCACGACGGCGGGGACGACGGACGCCGCGGCCAGTCCGAGGGCGATTCCGTGGCGCGGCCGGGAAGGGGGAGGCGTGGGAGGCATTGGGGGGGACACCCTTTGCTGCTCGCGTAACGGCCGGATCGCACCGTGCCCGGAGTTCACCGGTTGTAGGCGGCGACGCTGCCACACGCGCGCGACCCGGCGGGCGCCGACATGGCGGGGGTGCGCCCGCTCGGGTGACCCGAACCGCTCGAACAGCCCTACGCCCCGGCGCCGCCGAGTCGCCCGAACAGCGGGGCGAGGACGAGCTGGGCGGCCCCCTCGACGACCGGCCGGTCCCCGCCCGCGGTCATGACGAGCGGCACGGCCGCACCGAAGCCGTCACACCGGACGCGCTCACCGATCACGGCCCGGACCCCACCGACGTACGTATCGGGGTCGGCGTCGACGATGCGGCCGCCCAGCACCACCCGGTCGATGTCGAGCAGCCCGACCAGGTTGGCGGCGCCGGTCCCGAGTACCCGCGCGGCCTCCGCGGCATCGCCGGCCGAGACGGCGGCGAGGCAGAGCGCCTCGATACAGCCGCGCCCGCCGCAGCTGCACGGGGGCCCGTCCAGCAGCACGGTCTGATGCCCGAACTCACCGGCCCCGGTACGGGCCCCGTGATGCACGGCCCCACCGAGCACGAGCCCGGCACCGAGCCCGGTACCGAGATGCAGATACGCGAAGTCCCCCGGCCCGTCGGCCCGCAGGGCGAGCCCGAGAGCCGCGGCATTGGTGTCCTTGTCTACGACGACGGGCAACCCGGTGCGCGCGGTGAGAGCGTCGCGGAGCGGAAACCCGTCCCACTGCGGGAACCCGGTGACGCGATGCAGCACACCCCCCCGGTGATCAAGCGGCCCGGGCACGGCAACACCCAGCCCGAGCACGGTGGACGGCGGAGCCACGGGGGAGGCCGCGTGCGGTCCGGAGCCGACCCCGTCGGGGGCGGTGGGCGCGGAGCTGCCCGGCCCCGCTTCCGCAGTCCCGCCCGAGCCCGACCCGCCCGGCCCGCCCAGCACCAGCCCCACCTGCCGCGCCGCAGCGGCGACCACCTCGCCCGCCGGTGCACCGAAGTCCAGCGGTGTCCTGCGGCTCGCCACGACCGTGCCCGCGAGGTCGACCAGGACCACCGTCAGTTCGTCCCGGTCCAGGTGCAGCCCCACCGCGTGTCCTGCGTCCGGAACCAGGCGCAGCACCGTGCGCGGTTTGCCGCCCGTGGAGGCGCGGTGGCCCGCCTCCGTCGCCAGGCCTTCCGCCCGCAGCCGGGCGGTGATCTTGCTGACGGCCTGCGGGGTGAGCCCCGTCCGTTCCGCCAGCTCCAGCCGGCTGATCCCGCGCTCGCCCGCGACACGCAGCAGGTCCAGCACGAGCGCCGCGTTGTGGCTGCGCAGTGTCGGTAGGTTCGCCCCGGTGTTACTCGTGTTCACTGCCCCATTGTCCCCCTCGCTTGCACTTTGGCAACAGCGTTGCTTAAGTGGTGTGCATGACTGGCATCACGACACCCCGGACGTCCGGCTCCGCCCTCCGCGTCGGACTCGTCGGCTACGGCCTGGCGGGCTCGGTCTTCCACGCCCCGCTGATCGCCGCGACCGAGGGACTGGCCCTCGACACGGTCGTCACGTCGAACGAGGAGCGTCGGGCCCAGGCCCGTGCCGAATTCCCGGACGTCCGGTTCGCCGCGTCGCCCGACGAGCTGTGGGCGCGCGCCGACGAGCTGGACCTGGTCGTGATCGCCTCCCCCAACAAGACCCACGTCCCGATCGCGACCGCCGCGCTCGAAGCCGGTCTGCCGGTCGTCGTGGACAAGCCGATCGCCGGCACGGCCGCCGAGGCGCGCGCGCTCGCCGCGCTGGCCGAGGAGCGCGGGCTGCTGCTGTCCGTCTTCCAGAACCGCCGCTGGGACAACGATTTCCTGACCCTCTCCCAGCTGATCGCGGACGGCGAGCTCGGTGACGTACAGCGCTTCGAGTCCCGTTTCGAGCGGTGGCGCCCGCAGCTCAAGGGCGGCTGGCGCGAGTCGGGCGACCCGGAGGAGATCGGCGGGCTGCTGTACGACCTGGGCAGCCACGTCGTCGATCAGGCGCTCGTGCTGTTCGGCCCGGCGGTGCGGGTGTACGCGGAGTCCGACGTACGCCGGCCCGGCGCCGTCACCGACGACGACACGTTCCTCGCGATCACCCATGCGAACGGGGTCCGCTCGCATCTGTACGTCAGCGCCACCACCGCCCAGCTCGGGCCGCGCTTCCGCGTCCTCGGTTCGCGGGCCGGTTATGTGAAGTACGGTCTCGACCCGCAGGAGGCCGCCCTGCGTGAGGGCCACCGCCCGTCCGCCGCCGCTTCCGGCTGGGGCGAGGAGCCCGAGGCACTGTGGGGCCGGACCGGTTCGGGCGAGTCGCCGCTGACCGGTGGTGGCATCCCGGTCCGCACCCTGCCGGGCGACTACCCGGCGTACTACGCGGCGGTCGCCGACGCGGTGCGCGGAAAGGGCGAGAATCCGGTGACGGCACTGCAGGCCGCCGCGGCCCTGGACGTCCTG
Organism: Streptomyces sp. NPDC048411; assembly: GCF_040704695.1. Taxonomy (NCBI): domain Bacteria; kingdom Bacillati; phylum Actinomycetota; class Actinomycetes; order Kitasatosporales; family Streptomycetaceae; genus Streptomyces; species Streptomyces sp. NPDC048411. Next base: position 8,447 of record NZ_JBEZKL010000116.1, on the reverse strand, counting down.
GAGGCCGCCCGCCGCTCGGCCCGCGAGGGCGTCACCGTAACCCTGTCCACCGCTTCCGAGGAGCAGCCCGCATGAACCCCACCGCTCCGACCATCTCCGAGCTCATCGCGCAGGAGCGCCGGCTGACACTGCCGCATTTCAGTTACGACGACGCGTACGCGCTCGGCGGGCTGCTCGTCTCCATGGCCCGGGAGCGCCACGCGCCGGTCGCGATCGACATCCGGCGCGGTGCCCAGCAGCTGTTCCATGCCGCGCTGCCCGGTTCGAGCGCGGACAACGACGCGTGGATCGACCGCAAGCGCAAGGTCGTCGAGCGGTACGGCGAGAGCTCGTACCTGGTCGGGACCCGGTTCCGGGCGAAGGGGACGACGTTCGAGGACTCCTCGCGGCTGGACCCGGAGACGTACGCCGCGCACGGCGGTTCGTTCCCGATCGCGGTCGAGGGCGCGGGCGTAATCGGCTCGGTCACCGTGTCCGGGCTGCCGCAGGCGGAGGACCACGCGCTGGTCGTCGACGCGCTGGAACACTTCGCCAGCACGATCTCCGGCTGAGACGACTCAGACGACTGGCATGGCATGACGGAGGGGTGGCTCGCCGCACCAGCGGCACACCACCCCTCCGACCTTTAAGCGACGGCTACGCGTCCTTCAGCTCTTGCCGCTGCCGCCCCAGCCCCTCGATCTCCAGCTCGACGACATCCCCCGCCCGCAGATACGGCTTGGGATCCGGCTGTCCCAGGGCCACGCCCGCGGGCGTACCGGTGTTGATGACATCGCCCGGGTACAGCGTCATGAACTGGCTGAGGTAGCGGACCACCTCGCCCACCGGGAAGATCTGGTCGGCGGTCGTGCCGTCCTGCTTCAGCTCGCCGTTGACCCAGAGCTTCAGCGGCAGCGCCTGCGGGTCGGGGACCTCGTCGGCCGTCACGAGCCACGGCCCCAGCGGGTTGAACGTCTCGCAGTTCTTGCCCTTGTCCCAGGTGCCGCCGCGCTCGATCTGGAACTCGCGCTCGGAGACGTCGTGCGCGACCGCGTACCCGGCGACGTGGCCGAGCGCCTCCTCGGCGGAGTCCAGGTAACGCGCGGTGCGGCCGATGACGACGGCGAGCTCGACCTCCCAGTCGGTCTTGACGCTGCCGCGCGGCACCAGCACCGTGTCCTCGGGTCCGACGACGGTGTCCGGCGCCTTGAAGAAGAGGATCGGTTCGGCCGGAATCGCCGCTCCGGTCTCGGTGGCGTGGTCGTGGTAGTTCAGCCCGATGCACACGATCTTGCCGATGCGGGCGAGCGGCGGCCCGACCCGCAGCCCCTCGGCGTCGAGTGCGGGCAGCTCGCCGGGCGCGGCCGCGGCGGCCCGTACCCGCGCCAGCGCGGAGTCGTCGGCGAGCAGGGCGCTGTCGATGTCGGTGACGATTCCCGACAGGTCACGCAGGGTTCCGTCCCGGTCCAGCAGCGCCGGTCGTTCCGCACCTGCCGTACCCACACGAAGCAGCTTCAACGGTCTTTCTCCCCTTGGTCGAGATCGGGCCCGTCGGATGGGTGGCGGCCATCGCAGGCCTGGCCGATCCTCCAAGACATCGGATCACTCTGCAAGGCCCTGTTCACACACTGGACCGGCGCACTCGCCCCGCCGGTCAGGCCACGCTGGCCATGGCAGCGCCCGCGGCCGGCATGTCGCGGTAGAGAACGGTGCGCTCGACCGCGGTCCAGGTGGTGCTCGTGACGATGTAGAGCGCGGCGGCAAGCGGCACGTACGCCACCGAGAAGAGCGTGAAGAAGGACATCAGCGGCATCAGCTTCGTCATCATGCCCATGCCCGGTGCCGGCTTTCCGTCGGGACCGGTGGCGGGGGTGGCCGGGGCAGCCGCGAGCTGGCGCTTCGTACGGCGGTAGTTGAACGTGGCGACGACGGTGACGATCGCGAAGAGGCCGAGATAGACGACGGCCTGGGCGCCGAACGGTCCGCCGGCCGCGAGAGCCTCGTGCCAGTGCCCGCCGAGCGGGGCGCCGAAGAGATCGTGGCTGAGCAGTTCGTTGGAATTGCCACCGATCATCGGACTGGAGAAGACGTGGTACAGCAGGAAGAAGGCGGGCATCTGCATGAGGCTGGGCAGGCAGCCGGACAGCGGCGAGACGTTCTCCTCCCGGTGCAGCTCCATGAGCGCCTTCTGCATGCGCTCGGGGTTCTTGGCGTGTTTCTTGCGCAACTCGGCGATCTGCGGCTGGAGCTTGGTGCGGGCCTTCTGCCCACGCGCCGCGGCCCGCGAGAGGGGGTGCACGGCGAGTCGCACGAGCGCGGTGAGGAGGACGATCGCGGCGGCGGTGGCCGCGCCCTGGAAGAGCGGGTGCAGCAGATCGGCGAAGGAGCCGACCAGGGTGGCGAAAGCGGACATGATCGTGGACATGGATGAGCCCTCCGGGGGTCTCGTCGTGCCGGGAGAAGGACGATCTGGCTCGGCATGACGGCCCGCGTGGGGCATGCCCGAGCACACGTACTGGTGCTCGGGCGGAGAAAGGTACGAAGTCCCTACGCGGCCGTCAGGAGGGCACGGCCGGGGGCTCGGGGCCGCCTGCGCCCCTTGGCATCGGGATCGCGCTGCGGCAGGAACGCGGTGCGTTTCTCGCGGTCACGCATGGCGGTACGAACCCGGGTGCGGGGCACCGGGGCGGCGCAGCGGGCGCTCATGACCGAACAGGCGACGAGCGCGGAACCGACGGCGGCGGTGGCGGCGAGCGCGACCGCCGCGGAGAGGCTGCCGCCCTCGGCGAGGAGAACCTCGGTGACCAGGAAGAGCAGGATGGCGAGGGGCCGGGGCAGGCGGGCGATGCCACCGTGCAGGTGGCTGTCGATACCGCTACTCATCGATCCCTCCCCCGCTCGGTCCGGTGGGCTCGCTCGTTCGGCCCTCCATTTTTTATACACGATGGCTCCGTGAGCCGGTCAGGGTCAGACCGGGTCGGTCTCCAGCGGGCGGAGGAGCCGGCGCGGCGCGAGCAGGGCACGGCTGACCGGGTCGTCGCGGTCCCGGTCGAGCCCGTCGCCCGGGCGCATCTCGACATCCTCCGGCGGTACGGCCCGTGCGCAGACCGGGACAAGTCTAGTAATCCGCCGCCATCACTACGTACACACACGCGACGACTGCGACCACACAGACGATGGCCATGGCGATCAGAACACAGCCGAGCACCCCTGTCGTACCAGCGATCACTGCCCAGCCGACACGTGTTGCTCGTTCGGCCCGGTCGACTGCGTTGTGGTACTCACTGTCGTCGTCCCAGTCACGATCAGTCATGATCACCCCCGGCCGAACCCTACAGCTCAGCCATTTCGCCCCACGACGGCACTGGTTCGGTAGACACCCATGACATGCTCGGCCGGACAAGTCCTGGTCCGGCGACGGCACCGCCGGCCCACGAGGGCACTACCGCCCCCTGGCTCCCGTCAGCCTCCCCCACACGACGAGCCGGTACCGGGAGGTGAACTCGGGCGTGCACGTGGTCAGCGTCACATAGGCACCGGGCTCGCGGTACCCGGCGTGGGGCCGCACATTGCTGCGCGGGACAGCGGCGATCACCCCGCTGTCCCGCGGCGACGTCCGGGACAGCGTCTTGTCGACGACGTACGTGTACACCCGCTCCCGGGTCTCGACGGTGATCCGGTCCCCCCGGCGCAGCCGGTTGATGTACCGGAACGGTTCGCCGTGCGTGTTGCGGTGCCCGGCGAGCGCGAAGTTCCCGACGCCGCCGGGCTGCGCGGTGCGCGGGTAGTGCCCGACGTACCCCTTGTCGAGGACGCTGCTCTTGCTGATGCCCTGGGCGACGGGGGCGGTGAGCCCGAGGCGCGGGATGCGGATGACGGCGTACGCCTGATCCCGGCGAGGCGCGCGCGCCGCAGCCGTCGTACGCCCGCTCCCGCCACCACCACCCCGCGACACCGGGGCCGAGCCGTCGTCCCCGTCCCCGCCCTCCGACGGCCCCGCCGGCTGTCCGCCCCCGTCCGTGCCGCGGCCCCACTCCTGCTCCAGGGCCCGCACCTGGTCCTCGGCTCCCGCCCGGGCCTGCCGATTGGTCCACCACAGCTGATGGACGACGAGAAGCAGCAGCACGACACCCAGGGTCATGACCGCCTCGGCGCCGGTCCACAGCCCACGCGCGGCGACGCGCCGCCCACGCGGGTTCCGCTGCACCGCGACCGGTATCCGCTCCCTCACGGCCCGCACGATAAGGGCACGACCCGTAACTCTCCAGGGCTGGAACAACCCTCCGCCCCGTAGCCGTACAGCAGTACGGTGTGGTTCATGCGCCCCGACACGCCTGCTGACCACATCGCCGAAGCCGAGCGCCTGCTGCGCACCGCGGCGCAGTACCCCGACGACCGGGAGCCGCTGCTCCTGCGCGCCGCGGCCCACCTGGAGCTCGCCGACCAGCGCCCCCGCGCCACCACCCTCTACGACGAGCTGCTCGCCGCCGATCCCGCCGAACCGTCCCTGATCAAGGCCCTCAAGGCAGCGAATCTCTGGGAGTACGGTCACGAGGCGGAGGCCCGCGCGATCATCGACGGCCTCCGCGCGGCGGGACCGCTCGAAGCAGCCCCCTGGAGGATCGCGGCCGAGACCCTCGAATCGCACGACGAGCTGGAGTCGGCGCACGACTTCTTCTCGGCCGCGCTGACCCTGCTCCTGGCTCCGGGCGAGGAAGTCCCGTACGCCACCCAGTCCCTGCTGTTCGGCCGCCACCGCGTACGACGTCTGATGGGCCTCGGCCACGACGCCTGGGACGAGCTCGCCGACACCCTCCACAGCGCCACGGTCCCGCTGGACGAGCTCCACGACCCGAAGCGCCTGTGGGCGCTGGGCTCGTCCGACCCGGACGAGCTCCAGGCCGAGATCACCCGCCTCCGCGCGGAACTGGGCACCTACCGCACGGCGCTGTCCCGCCCGTTCCCGGTGGCGGTCCTGCACTGGACGGCGGCGGAACTCGACGAGCTCCTGACCGCGTACCCGGCCCTGCGCGCCGAGTACCCGTCCCACCCCGAGCACCTGACCCGCCTGGAAGCCTCTCTCCGCGACCTGCACGCGGCAGGGACCCCGAACCTCGGCATCGTCACCGGCACGGTTCCGTCGTACGAGGCCTTCGCCGCCTCGGAAGCCACGTCGCCGTCCGATCCGGACCTCCTCCCCCAGTACGCCACCACCCTCGCGGCCCGCGGCCGCGCGGTCCCGTGGCCGCCGGCCCGGAGCGCGGCATGCTGGTGCGGGTCGGGACGGGCGTACCGGGAGTGCCACGGGGCGGCGTAGCAACATAGGAAGGCCGCAGCATTGTTGAAGGGCCCCGTCGAATCCGCCACCCCGGATCGGGGCCCTTCCCCTACGCCTCGTAGCCGGTTCCTAGTGCCGGATCAGGCAACGTTTGCCCTGTCGACGACGGCGCGTAGGCGCCGGTCGTCGGCATGGCGGTTTCGCCAGATGATGTAGCGGCGGATCATGCTGCCCTGTTCCTTGTGGGTGGCGTGGTCGGTGCCGTCGAGGGTGAAGTAGCGCAGGGCGGTGAACTGGGCCTCGATGCGGTTGAGCCAGAAGTTGTTGGTCGAGGTGTAGGCGATCTCGACGTTGTTCATGGCGGCCCAGTCGCCGACGCGCTGGCACCGCTTCGTTGTCAGGTGCGGGGAGAAGTTGTCACAGACGATCGCGATCCGCACCGACGGCGGGTAGAGCGTGCGCAGGTAGCGGCAGAACTCCAGGAACTGGGTGCGTTTCTTGACCGGCTTGATGTGGCCGTAGAGCTTGTCCTTGCCCAGGTTCAGGGCGGCGAACAGATGCCGCACTCCGCCGTAGCGGTTGTAGGTCGCGCGCCGTCGGCGGCGTGGCTCCCGGTCGGGGTCCTTGTGCTTGCCGCCGCGCTCGGCCCACTGCCGGCCCGGGGTGGGGCACCAGGTTGAGCGGGTCGAACTCGTCCATACAGAAGATGACTTCGGGCTCGCCGCCCTCGGGTACGACCTTGGAGTCGGCGATCGCGTAGAGGTGCTCGACCCTCGCCTTTCTGGCCGCGTAGTCCCGATCGCGGGAGGTCTTCCAGGCCTTCAGGCGTTGAAAGGAGACCCCTTCCTCGCGGAGCAGGATGCGCAGGCCCTCGTGGCTGATGTCGTCGACCACCCCCTCGGCGACCAGGAAGTCCGCCAGCTTGGTCAGACTCCAGGTCGAGAACGGCAGGTCGTGCTCGGTCGGCTTGGACTTCGCGATCTTCTTGATCTCGCGGCGTTCGGGCAGAGTGAAGGTCCTGGGACGCCCGCCCTTGTACTTGGGGTAGAGGCAGTCGAAGCCGTCGGCGTTGAAGTTGTGGATCACGTCCCGGACGCGGTCCGGGCTGGTGAAGGTCACCTCGGCGATCCTCGCCACGGGCATGCCCTGCGCGGACAGCAGCACCATCTGGGCCCGCCGCCAGGTCACCACCGACCCGGTGCCCCGGCGGACGATCCGCAGCAGACGTCGGCCCTCATCGTCATCGATCACGCGAACCCACACACGCTCAACCACGGATCAGCAGCCTGGCCGATGCACCCGGCCCGCGCCAGACCCTCCGTGGGCAAGTCATCGCGCCAGAGCCGGACACGGCGACCTCGTCCACTGCCCGAGCCCGCGTCGGTTTCAGGAACCGGCAGAGACAGCAGCACGCTTGCGCAACCATGCTGCCTCTGTGGTTGTCAGATTCGGGTCGGCCAGCTTGGCGTTGAGCGCCTCCTGGACCCGCTGGGCGGGATCAGTTCCGCAGCCGCCTTGGATAGCTCGCAGAAGCAGGCCCCGCCCCAGACGTGCGGCGAGCCCGGGGACATCGGCGCTGCCGACGGTCACCATGGTCATCGCCACATCGGCAGCGGGATCACCAGCACCCGCATTGCTCCAGTCGATCACCACGGGGCCGCGCCCGGTCAGAATGACGTTGTCCGGATGCAAGTCCAAGTGCAGCACCCGGTCATCACCTGCAGTACCGAACCGTTTGGGCAGCCATGCCGGTGCGGGCAACCCATGGAGCCGATCGTGGAGGCCGCCCAGCACCCGACCGAGGGAACGCACCCGCCACGGGCGCTGCGCCAACGCCTCCAGCATCGTCGGTCCGGTCAGCCGCTCAAGAACCATGTCGGTATCGGTGACCTCGTACACCTTCGGCACCGGATACCCACACGCAGCCAGATGCGTCATCAAGCGCGACTCAAGATAGGTCGGCCGCCCCTCATGCCGATACCGTCGCAGCACCCTGGACTCATCCAGGGCAAACACATCAGCGTCCCGCCCCCGCGCGATCAACTCCATGCCGAGCAGTCTGTCTTGGCGGCCCGTCGCCTGCCAACAGGGCGAACGTTGCCTGATGCGGCACTAGCCGACAAAGTGAGAAGCTCGCTTATGACCACGGTGCATCCTTCGTCCGCTGCCGTTTCTGCCCGGATGAGCCGGCAGTTGAGCCGGACCACCGCGTCCGAGGGGGCTCTGCGGAAGCTCCGGTACGCAGCGGGGCTCCGCTATCGCCTTCACGTACCCGTGCCAGGAATGCCTCGCCGCACGATCGATATCGCCTTCCTGAAGGGCTGACCCGCAACTGGTGGTGTCCCGCCTCAGTGGAGTTCAGCCGATCTCACTGCACGTTGGCCCGGGGAGAGCGAGGGCTGAGCAACAAAACTAGGTCGCCGACGGTCACTGCGGTACCCGATCATGCACTTATGCCGCTGAGAGACACCCTTGCCCGAGTCGACGCGGACCTGGCCGCCGGCCGGGTTCCCGTCGCGCGCCAGCGCCTGCGCGGGCTGGTGTCGTCCTTTCCGAACGACCTGATGCTTCGCCGTCGCCTGGCCGAGGTGTACCGCCTGTACGGAGAGCCTGCGGAAGCGGGCCGCTGGATGTACTTCGAACAGGACCGGGACGCAGCTGAGACCTCCGCCTTCGAGGCGAGATACCCCACAGCTCCGCAGCGCATGCGGGCACTTGCCTGGCATGGGCCTGAGTCGCTTGCCCCATCGGCCTTCGCCAGAGAGCAATTGGCAGCCGTACGAGCAGCCTGCTCCGATGCCATGGGACGCCCCGTCGACTGGGACACGGTCCCATCTGACTGGAAGGAAGACAGCAGGGGAAACGCTTTTGCCGACTTCCTGGCAGGGGCCGGATGCCTGGTGGCAGTCCTTGCGTTCCTCGCGATCTGGGTGAACGGACTCGTTGCCCTCTTTGACTGACTCAGGCCGCCGGGGGCTGTGGGGGTCGCCGCTCAAGGTTCGGTGCGACCGTCCAAGACCTCCGTGAACGGGAGACCTGGCGACGGGTGGAGCGATCTCACTGCGGCTTGTGTGATCACGGCGTCGGAGCCTTCCTGACTAGGGCCTGTTCCGGGTTGAGATCACTCGGTGGGGCGGAGGCTGCGGATCCAGATGAGGGAGCCGCGTAGGTGGAGCCCTGCGAGGTAGCT
>NZ_JBEZKL010000115.1:0-23508 GCF_040704695.1 Streptomyces sp. NPDC048411 | reverse complement strand
AAGGTGGAGCGCGCCACTGTACGAACGACCTTGACGCCCTGGGCCGCGACTGCTCGGCTCTGCCTGGGTCGAAGGTGGTCGGGATGGGAGCCCACCACGCTCGCCACGAATCCGCCGGCACCCGCGAACGGCGCCCCGTCCATCCCGGAGTCTGAGCGCCCCCGCCGGAGGCATGTCTTATGCCTGGCATTTCCTCCGGCAAGGTTCTCGCTCTAGCCGCGCGACCGGCGTAGCCGGGGCCAGAGCGGGCCGAAGGCAGGAGCGTCAGGCCCCGGCGGTGAGCCGGGGAGCGCGCGGCGAGCGGAGCGAGTCGCCTTGATGAAGTAGGGAAAGTCTTACCGCGTGCCGCTCCGGGCCTGTTCTAGCGCAGCTCCCCCTCCAGCATTCCCATGGCGTACTGGTCGTACCAACGCCCGTCCCGGTGGAACACCTGCCGCAGCCGGCCCTCTTCGACGAAGCCGACCTTCCGGTAGATATGGTGAGCCGCATGGTTCTCCGTGACCACTGTCAGGGAGATTTTGTGCAGCCGCATCGTGTCGAACCCGTACCGACACATGGTGCGTAGCGCGTCGGTGGCATAGCCTCGGCCCCAGCGGTCCTTCTCACCTAGGTAGATGTCTAGCTCGGCGCAGCCCGTCTCTGGCTCGGCATCCCGCAGCCGCACCAATCCGATCAGCGTCTCGTCGTCACGCACCTCGATCCCGTACAGCGTGTCCCCGTACGTGTTCGGCCCCCGTTCCTCGAGGCGTTTGTGTGCCCCCTCCAGGTGCTGGTCGTAATAGGCGTCCATCCAGCGCATCACGTCGGGGTCGTTGTTCCACCGCCACAAGGACTCCGCGTCGGACGGTGCCAGCGCGCGCAGTCGTACAAGATTTCCGAGGATCATGTCGTGCATTGCAGCACGACGTGTGCGGCGTCTCCAGCGAATTCCGCTTGCGAGGGAAGTGAACGATGGGCTCCCCGGCGGCCTGTGCGGTCCGGTCGGCCCGGACGTGGTCCTGCCCGGCCTCGTCCGCCGGGTCCAGCACCTCGCCGACCCGCGAGCAGGCGATGGCCCACTCCTTCCATTCCCGCTCGGCCACGGCCAACTCGGCCTGGACGCGGTCGGCCTCCTCACGCAGCTCGTCCACGCGACGGCGAGCCCCCAGCTCACGCTGTTCCAACAGCCCAACTACCGACGGCATCCACGACCTCCCCAGGGAGCGACAGCACGACAGGCCACTACTCCCACGGGACCGCCGACCCTACGCCCGACCAGCGGAAACGCAGACCTCAAGTCCGGAAAGACAACAGCTTATAACCCGGACCACCGATTGATCACAACTCAATACGAGCCCTAGAGCTCAGAGGGCGATCGGCTTGTATGCCAAGGCCCGGTCGACGATCTCTTCGGCGCTCAACTCCTGGTCGGAGTCCCAGTAGATGTAGTCGCTGATGTGGGGGCACACCAGTCCGCGCTCCAGGGCGTCGAGGATCTCGCCTGTCTCCGATTCGTCGGCAACAACGTCCAAGAGGCACTGGACTAGGGACACGGCCTCTGCGCGGCTCATCGTTCGCTGCGGCTGCATGGTCACCGCGCCGTCGTCAGTCGGTGGCCGTCGTGGCTCCGGACATGAGGGCCTGCCCCGTCGAGGGCGTCGAGTAGCCGGACCGCGTACACCTCTGCCATCCGCTCAGCGACCTCTTCGGGGGTGAGCCAGTCAACTGCCGTCGACTCGGCGGAGGTTCGCTCGATGCCTCCTGACGGCTTGCAGCGGAACACCAGGGCGACGATGCCGCGGGTCGTGTTCTTGTAGACCCCTGTGAGCTCGTCGACCTCGACCCGGATGCCGGTTTCTTCCCGGCGTGTACCTGCAGACGCCGTACGGGACTTCATTACCCGCGAGATCGAGGAGGTTGCCTGATGGCCTCCCAGCGCAAGCGCAACCCCAACGGCGCGGGCACGATCACCAAGCGCAAGGACGGCCGCTATCAGGCTGCCGTCTACGTCCTCCAGCCGGATGGCACCCGGGCTCGCAAGTTCGCCTACGGCAAGACCTGGGCTGAGTGCGACGCCAAGCGCCGCGAACTACTCGACAAGGTCGACCAGGGCGTCCCCGTGCCCACCCGTTCGGCCAGGCTCTCGGAGTGGCTGCCGTACTGGCTCGACAACATCATCAAGCCCCGGCGCAAGCTGAGCACGTACGACAAGTACGAAGCTCACGTGCGGCTCTACGTCGTGCCCAAGCTGGGCTCGAAGCGGCTGGAATCTCTTGGCGTTGCCGATGTCCGGCGCTTCATCGTTCAGCTGGAGAACAAGACGACCGCGGCCACTGCCAAGGAGTCTCACCGCGTGCTGCGCACGGCTCTCAGCGCCGCCTGCCGCGAGGAACTGGTGACCCGGAACGTGGCCGCCCTCGTCGAGCCGCCGCGTGCCAAGTCCCGGGAGCTGAGCCCCTGGACACTCGACGAGACCCTGGGCTTCCTCGCCGCCGCCCGTAAGGACCCGCTGTACGCGGCCTTCGTGCTCGCCATCGCCATGGGCCTCCGCCGGGGCGAGATCATCGGTCTCCGCTGGACCGATATCGACCTGGACAACCGCGTGATCTACGTCCGGCAGCAGGCCCAGCGACGGCGCGGAGTCCTCTACGACGACGAGACCAAGAACCGCCGCCATCGTGCCCTGCCGCTCCCGGCGATGTGCATCCCGCCGCTGCGCTGGCATCGGATGCGCCAGGCGGCCGCGAAGCAGCGTGCGGGGGAGTCCTGGGACGAGAACGGCCACGTCTTCACCACCCGCACCGGTCGCCCGGTCGAGCCGCGCAACGTGTACCGCTCCTTCACCCGCGTAGCCGACTCCGCCGGCCTCCGCGTCGTCCGGCTGCACGATGCCCGGCACGGCTGCGCGACGCTCCTCACCGCGGCCGGGGTCGCGCCCCGCGTCGTGATGGCGATCCTCGGGCACAGCCAGATCAGCATCACCATGGACGTCTACACGCACGTCGTCCACGACACGCAGCGCGAGGCCATCAGCCACATGGACCGGCTGCTCAAGAGGCGCCCCGGCCGTGAGTGACCGCCCTCGTTGATGTCAAAAACTGATGTCAAAGGCCCCGGACCATGATCGGTCCGGGGCCTTTTGCCTGGTGCCCCCGGCAGGATTCGAACCTGCGACACCCGCTTTAGGAGAGCGGTGCTCTATCCCCTGAGCTACGAAGGCGAAGGCGGGGATCTGTCGGAAAACGTGTCTGAAAGTCTGCCGAGGTAGGCGGACCGATCAGGCGTGCTTGGCGACAGGTCGCGGTGGCAGCCCGGGAGGGCGTAGCCACCGCGGTCAGTGTAGCGGGTGGTGCATGATCCGTAGGCGGAGATACGTGCGCACTGGCTCAGGCAGCGAGGGCGTGGGTGATCTTTGCTCGGGCGGCGGAGTTGCTGAGCCAGGCGTAGCCGATGTAGATCGGCAGCGCCGAATCGGCCCGGCTGTCGCCGCTCACGCGCGGTCCGATCCGGGAACGCGACTGGACCCGCCCCGGCGGGACGCGGGGCCGGGCCGGCTGTCAGACGTCTATGGACGCCGGACCGCCCACGGGCGTCGTCACCGCTTGCGCACCGCGCCGGTGTTCGAGGCTGCGACCTGTGCGATCGTGCCCTCTTCGGGGTGGCGGGCGACGACGGCAGGGGTGCCCCCGCGCGTCGGCACCTGGCGCACGCTCCATCCCTCGCTCTGGAAGTACGCCTGCGCGCGTGCCAGGGCCCGTGCCGTCTCGTCCTCCGGCAACGGTTCGCTCGACCAGGTGTGGTGGACCGAGGTCCCGGACTCGCCCTGGACCGTGCTGAGGCCTTCCCCGGGCTGCGTGGGCGCCGACTCGATCCGCAGGGCGTCGTAGATCCGGCTGGAGTGGGCGAGGGCACGGCGCGTGGTGGGATTGTCGGCCTGCAGGTCCCCCAGTGCGGCGGGGTCGGCCATGGTCGACGCCGAGGACTTCCCCGGCGGGAGGAAACAGGGCGATGTCACCTTGAGAGAGGCGAGGCCCGCGCCCTTGGCGCGATCCACGACGCCGGTTATGGCGTCCATCCAGAAGTCGTCGGGCTCCGTACGCATGTAGACCGACGGAAAGGGGCCGGACCAGTCGTCCTCGCCCGACGAGTTGTACTTGTAGCCCTGCTTCAGCCAGGCGTCTCGTGCCTGCCGCACGAGGTTCTTGGCCTCGACCCCCGGAACACCGGTCAGTTTGTAGGCGAGGGTGACCTGCACGCGGTCGTCAGGGCCGTGGTCGTCTCTGGCGATGCAGGGGCCAACGGGCTGGGGGCCGATGCGCTCCAGTGTCGGCTTGGGGGACATCCCGTCCACCGCCTGGTGAATGATTTCCTCTGCCCGGTCGATCGCCTGCTGCTCATTCATCGTGACCTGCTTCGGTGTCTCTCCGCCGTTTTCCTGTCCGTCCTCCTGCGCCCCGCACGCGGTCACCGTGATCGTCATGGCCAGCAGTGCGGCAGCCGGGATTACTTTGCGTAGATTCACGGCTGTCCTCCAGTAATGATCTTTGCCAGGCTGCCAAGGGGCTTTTCGTCCCAGTACTGGGAGTGCGCGGGCATCATTTCGCCGCCCGAGCCCGGCAACTTCCCGTCGGGGACGTCGAAGACCCTGCCGCCGAAGTTGTCGGAGACCGGGTCGGTTCCGTGGACGATCGAGTGGTTGTCGAAGAGCTCCATGTACGCCTTCGGGTTGAGGGGGGCCAGGGGGCCTGCCGGGGGCGGGGCGAGGTTGATGAGGTCGTTCTTGGCGGTGGCCGCGAAGACACGGTCTGGCGCGATGTTCAGGTCCTTCGCGTGATCCACGCCCACGCCCGGACTGCCCACCATGATCGCGTTGTCGACCGGCAGGTCCAGGTGGGATCTCATCGTCTGGCCTGCCACCAAGGACCCATAGCTGTGACCCAGGAGTGTCTGGTTCACGTCGCGATGATTGGCTTCCTCGATGCCCTGCAGGAAGTTGCCCAGTGGCTCCTCTGCCTTGTCGGCCCACTTGGTCTCCGTCGCATCGGTCGCGATGGCCTGCGGGGCGTCGTACCCGAGCCACACGATCGATGCCGTCGAGTGGGCGGGATCCTGGCGCTCCGCCTCCAACTGGAGTGCCGCAGCCCTGCCGACGTCCCCGTCGATGGACTCCAGCTTGGCGAACGTGCCGGGCACGTACGTCACCACGTTGTCGGCGGTGTCCGGATTTCCGATGGAGACGATGGCGCGCCCCATGTCGTTGCCGTCGAATCCGAGCAGATAGGGGCGATTGCTCTCGCTCGTGTAGCTGTCGAAACGACTCTGGATGGCGTCCATGCCCTTGTAGCCGTTCTCAAGCTGCTTCTTCTTCTCGTTCCACTCCTTCCACTCCTCGGTCGGGACCATCGCGCCCTTCACGTCGCGACCCGTGATGGGGCTGATGTAGGGCTTGTAGTGCTCCGGTTCCTTCTTGAGCCAGGCGTCGTACTCCACCTGCTTGGCGGCGCGTTGTTCCGCGAGCACCATGCGGTTCGCGTCGTCGCGTACGTCGGAGGGAAGGCCATCGAGCGCTCCGATGCTCGCGGGGTGCATGGAGACGTAGGCTGCGCGCTGCTCCTCGGAGAGGTCTTTCCACCAATTGGCGTTGTCCTGGGGCCAGCCGTTCTTGGGCGGTGGCTTGATCGTGTCGAGGTAGGCATCGGCTGTCTCGCGCACGCCCCCCGTGTCCGACGTGACGTCCGTCCAGTCCCGGGCGGACACGGTCAGGTCGTCATCGGCCTTGAGGGCCCGTACTTTCGGCGCCCACTTCGCGTCCGCGTCCGTGGCTTCCTTCAGCGCGTCGGCGATCCGATTCGCGTACCCCATCGCCTTGCCGTAGTTCGGGTTCGGGTGGATGTTCGCCGCCTGGCGCTCCAGGGCATCGGAGGCCTGGCTGCCTCCGGCGCTCCCGGTCACCGTGCCGCCGTCAGCGACCTTCTCGTCGCCCGGCTTCTGACCCGCTGGATACGCGACCGAGCCGTCCCCGTTCACCCTGCAGCCGTCCGCCTGGGCGTCCTCGACCGCCGCGGTCAGCTTCTGCTTGGCGGCCGCCATGTCGTAGGCGAACCCGTTGAGGGCCGTGCTGATCACGCCGCATTCGGTCAGGGTGTAGTGGAAGTTCTTCGCCAGGGCTTGAAGCTGCTTCTGTGACGCCTCCGCCGCCTCACCGTTCAATGTCTTGCGCATGCCCGCGGCGACGGTCTTCTCGATGTGGTCCTTGGCCGCCTGGGCCATGCTGCCCATGGAGCGGTATCCGTCGGCGGCGTCCTCGAACTCGGACGGTTTGAAGGTTTTGAGGGTGGCGTAGTCCATGCCGCCGTCACCGGCCCTGCGCCTGGCCGCCGACGGCGTCCGTGTCCGCGTACGCGAGGTTCAGCTTGTGCATCTCGCCCTTGACCGCCTCATCGGTCGTCAACAGGTCGCGGCCCACCTGCTCCAGGATCTTCTGAAGTGAGCCGCACCGCTCGCTGACGCTTTCGGCGTACTTCTTCCACGAGTCGTACACGTCTTGCTGCGCCGCCGCGCTCAGACAGCCCGTGATCTCGCCGAGCCCTGCCTGGCCGTCCTCCAGTTTGGTCAGCGCGGTGCTGACGCTCTGGCGAAGGGAGCCCACCCCTTCCCCGGCCGTGGTCCACGCCTTCTTGCTGGACGTCAGGCCGCCCGTTACGGCGCTGGGCCCGGAGCCGGGCTCAATCGGAACATGGTTGAGCCGCATCGCTACGGGCTGCCGATTCGTCACATCGGCTTTGATCTGTTCCCACTCGTCCCACGCCATGCGTGGTCTCCTCCCCGTGGCCCGGGCACCGTCCGGGAGAGCGGCATTCAACTTCCGGTGTGCTCAATGAGGTTGCTGGTGCGGACGTTACGGGTCGGGTGCGCTGCGTGACGTCCGCGCGTTCGCTCAACCGGGCCTGAGTATCCGTACCTAGGCGTAGAGGTGCGTCCGCGACTGCGTACGACGACGAGGCGTGCAGCGGGGCAGGTGAAGGGGGTGCGCGGGGCGGGGCGGTGCCTTGACGGGGGATGGGGGCGGGCATAGCGTCGCGGAGTCCTGAGCAGGCGCTTGAAAGGTCGTTCGTGCCGCACCCCGATCCGACCCCATCCGCCGCCTCCACAGCTTCCCCGTCCTCCGCCGAATCGCCCGCCGCGGCCGAATCGCCCGCTGCCGCAGCGTCCGCCGCCCGAATCGACGCCGCGCTCACCGGACCCGGCGCGCCGTTCGCTGTCGTGCGGGCTCAGGACGGCGTGCAGGCGGGCTCGCTCATCTATGCGAGCGGGCCCAGGACCCTCCGTGAGTTCGTCGAGACCACCTGGGCCTTCGGGGACCAGCCGTTCCTGATCGGCGCCGAGCGCAGCTACTCGTACGGGGAGTTCTTCGCCGCCGCGTCCTCACTGGCGTGTCGGATGACCGAGGAGTACGGGCTCCGCCCCGGCGACCGGGCCGTTGTCGCGATGCGCAATCACCCCGAGTGGCAGATCGCCTTCTGGGCCGCGCAGCTGGCCGGTCTGGTCGCCGTACCGCTCAACGCCTGGTGGACGGAGGGCGAGTTCGCATACGCGCTCGACGACTGCGAGCCGCGGGTGCTGCTGGTGGACGGTGAGCGGCTGCCGCGGGTTGCCGCCTGGGCGGAGAAGGCCGGGGCGTGCGTCGTCGTCTTCCACCACCGGGACGGCACGGTGCCGGAGGGGGTTGAGAGGTACGAGGACCTGCCCGCGCCCGACCCGTTCGCCGCACCGCCCGAGGTCGAGATCCGGCCCGAGGACGACGCGACGATCATGTACACCTCGGGCACCACGGGGCGGCCCAAGGGCGCTGTCGCCACCCAGCTCGCCCAGGCGGGGGCCGCACTCAACCCGCGGTTCCATGCGGCCGCTTCCGCGCTGGGCCGCGGGGTCGTCCCGGGACAGGGGCCCGCTCCTGTCACCCTGATGACCTTCCCGTTCTTCCATGTCGCCGCGTTCACCGGTTTCTACGCGGCGATGGCGGCAGGCGGCTCGCTCGTGGTCATGCGGAAGTGGGACGCCGAGGAGGCGCTCCGGCTGATCCGGGAGCACGGCGTCACGCACTACGCCGGAGTCCCGGCCACCGCCCTTGAGCTGCTCGCCGCCGCCGAGCACGCGGACGACCGGCTGGAGAGCCTCCGGATGCTGAACACCGGTGGCGCCGCCGCCCCGCCCGACCTGGTCGCACGGCTCACCGCCCGCTACGGCGAGCGGATCGAGCCGCGCAACGGCTACGGCCTGACCGAGACCAGCGGCGGCGTCCTGGCCAACTTCGGCGCCGACTACCGGCTCCACCCGGGCAGTGTCGGCCGGCCGACACCCGTCACCGAGGTGCGGATCACCGGTCCGGCGGGCGAGGCGCTGCCCGAGGGGGAGATCGGCGAGCTGTGGCTGCGCGGCCAGTCGCTGGTCCGGGGCTACTGGCGCGATGAGGCGGCGACGGCCGAGGCGTTCACGGACGGCTGGTTCCGGACCGGCGATCTCGCGCTGGTGCGTGACGGGCGGGTCACCATCGTCGACCGGATCAAGGACATGGTGATCCGTGGCGGCGAGAACGTGTACTGCGTGGAGGTCGAGGCCGCGCTCCACGACCACCCGGACGTCGAGGACGCGGCGGTGCTCGGGGTGTCGCATCCGGTCCTGGGCGAGGAGGTCGCGGCGGTCGTCCGGGTGCGGCCCGGTGCCACCGTCACGGCCGACGAGCTGCGGGCGCACGTCGGGCGGAGCCTGGCCGCCTTCAAGGTTCCGGCCCATGTCCTCGTGCGGGACGAGCAACTGCCCCGGAATCCGACCGGGAAGATCCTCAAGCGTGAGCTGCGCAGGGTGGTCGACGAGGAGGTCCGCCCCCTCAGACGCAGCGAGGAAGGGGCGTGATCATCAGAGGCGGGTGACGCGGACCCGGTAGTTCCCCCTGGAGTCCTTGTCGACCACGGATATGTGTATGCCGTTGGTCCGGTCGGTGAAGCTCTGGCCGGGCTGGAACGGGGCGTCGGAGAGCTCGGCATGCACATTGGGCAGCCGCGTGCAGCCGCCGCTGTCCTTGGTGCTGTCCACGACGGAGATCGGACCCTGTCCCGTGTCGACGTCGGAGCTGACCTTGTAGATCAGTACGCCGGGCCGGCAGACCGCCTGGTCGTTGCCCGCCTGGGTCCGTACCTCCATTGCGTAGCCGGACTCCCCGGTCAGCGGCACGAAGGCCAGCTTCCGGCCGCCCCGGGTGGCAAGGGGCGTGAGGACGTGGTCGGTGGTGCCTGGCTTGGACGCGCAGCTGACCTGGTTCTTGTCGAGCCAGCCGAGTTTCCACTTGTGCCAGCCGAGGAAGTCGTTGTTGGCCCCCCAGTCCTCGGACATGATGTCCCAGTGCCCGACCGAACCGCCGCCCTCCACGGTGTAAAGGTCGGGCAGGCCGAAGATATGGCCGTTCTCGTGCGGCAGGACGCGGTAGCCGGTCTGTGCGTACGAGCCCGAGCCATCGTCCTGGCGGCTGTAGATGAAGGACGTGTTGGAGAGCGGGGCACCGTCCGCGAGCGGTGCGTCGTCGTTGCCGGAGAAGGTCACGGACAGGACGGTGTCCAGGGCGGGGGGCCCGGCGTTCGGTGTGACCAGGATGTTGACCAGGTCGTACGCGCCGAAGTGCACCTTCGGGCCGGCGAGGGCCACGATGTCCTGGACCAGGTGCCGGTAGCCCGGCTCGTACGGTGAGCCGCGCCCTATCCCGTACGCCGAGAACGGCAGAGGCATCCGAATCCAGCTCTTCACGGGGGCGTCGGGCCGGTAGATGAGACGGCCGTACGAACTGGTACGGAACCAGTTGGTGGTCTGCGGGAAGAATTCGGCGAGCCGTTTCATCGCCGGCTCCGTTCCCGGCGCGTCCGGGAAGTCGATCATCAGGTTCAGTGCGTGGACCTGGCCCGTGGAATGGGCGTACCCCGACGGTGTCGGCATACCCTCCGACATCTGCACGCCCATCGTCGCGGATATCCGGCACGGCCCGACCCCTGCCGCCTCGGTGCTGGCCACCGGCCCCGCGCCGGCGTGGCCGGGCGGCAAGAGCGTGCTGCTGGCGGAGGCCAGTGCCCCTATGACCAGGGCGCTTGCCCCCGCCAGTGCGACCGGGTGGCGCTGGTTGCGTATCCGGCGGCGGGGCTGCTGCATAGAGGCGCCTTCGGGGTCCGCGGCAGTCGGCCGACCCTGACTGCGCTCTCTGATCACCCTCGGGCGGGCGGTACGGCGCCGCGCGCTGGGTGCGCCGATCGGTGTAATTTCCCGCCTGTGTGATGTGACCCGGGTCACGGTGGAGCGGGAAATAACCGGGGATGGATTCCCCGTTTGAACCTGGTGTCCCCGCTAAACGGGGAGGCGGTCCCCGTTTGCCCGACGTTGTGCGCGCGGGGGCCATCGCAGGAGCTGCACGACCAGGAAGACCCGGAAGAGAAGGACCATCGCGTGAAAACCGCTGCCCGCCCCGCCGCCGGAACCGTGCCGCGCCGTACGACCCGCCCGCGGGCCGACGCGCTGCGCAACCGGGAGCGGATCGTCGCGGCCGCGCGCGATATGTTCGTCGAGTTCGGGCCGGATGTGCCGCTCGACGAGGTGGCCCGCCGTGCAGGCGTCGGCAACGCCACGCTCTACCGGAACTTTCCCGACCGCGCAGCACTGATCCATGAGGTCGTCCTCTCGGTCACCTCTCGCACCACCGAACGCGCGGAAGAGGCGGTGGCCGAGGAAGCCGACCCCTTCGCCGCGCTCTGCCGCTTCGTGCACGCGGCGGCCGACGAACGCATCGGCGCGCTCTGCCCGATGCTGTCCGGCAGCTTCGACAGAGACCATCCCGAACTGTTCGCCGAGCGTCGCCGCCTCGAAGAGGCCGTCGAAGGGCTCGTGGCGCGCGCCATGTCCGCGGGGCGCCTGCGCACCGACATCGCCGTCGGTGACGTACTGGTCGGCCTCTCCCAGCTCACTCGGCCGCTGCCCGGCATCGCCTGCCAGGGCATCGACCGCTTCGCCCATCGTCATCTCCAGCTGTTCCTGGACGGCCTGGAGGCTCCGGCCCGGTCCGTACTGCCCGGGACGGCGGCGACCTTGGAGGTTCTGCGGCGTCGCTCATGACGCCCGTGCCCGGCTCCT
Organism: Streptomyces sp. NPDC048411; assembly: GCF_040704695.1. Lineage (NCBI taxonomy): Bacteria > Bacillati > Actinomycetota > Actinomycetes > Kitasatosporales > Streptomycetaceae > Streptomyces > Streptomyces sp. NPDC048411. The sequence continues at coordinate 12,363 of NZ_JBEZKL010000115.1, read as the reverse complement.
GAGACAGGCTCCGGGCCGCGTGTCCGCCAAGCCCTCACCACCCGACTTACCTCACGTCCACTTCCACCACCCTCACCTCTCCCACTTTCACCGCTGAGCGGGTGCACCCCTTCGCGGTCACGGATCACGGTTCACGACTCATCGCGTCCATGCGCGTCCTTAGGTGGCTACTCCCATGTCAAAACCAGCTGATATCCGACTTCCCGACCCCAGTCGCTGGAAGGCACTGGCCTTCATCGCGCTCGCGCAGCTGATGGTCGTGCTCGATGCCACGATCGTGAACATCGCGCTGCCGCACGCGCAGACGGCCCTCGGCATCACCGATGCCAACAAGCAGTGGGTCATCACGGCCTACGCCCTCGCCTTCGGCGGACTGCTGCTCTTCGGCGGCCGGATCGCCGACCTCTGGGGCCGTAAGCGCACCTTTGTCGTCGGTCTGATCGGCTTCGCGCTGGCCTCCGCGCTCGGTGGCGCGGCGCAGAACCAGGGCATGCTGTTCGGCTCGCGCGCGCTCCAGGGTGTCTTCGGTGCCCTGCTCGCCCCGGCCGCACTCTCGCTGCTCGCCGTGACGTTCACCGACGCCAAGGAGCGTGCCAAGGCGTTCGGCATCTACGGGGCGATCGCCGGTGGCGGTGGCGCCGTCGGCCTGATCCTCGGCGGCTTCCTCACCCAGACGCTGAACTGGCGCTGGACGTTCTTCGTCAACATCCCGTTCGCCGTCATCGCCGCCGCGGGCGCGTACTTCGTGATCCGTGAGCCGGCCGGCAGCCGTAACCGCTCCTCGCTCGACATCCCGGGCGTGGTCCTCTCCGCGCTGGGTCTGGTCTCGCTGGTGTACGGATTCACCCGTGCCGAGTCCTCCGGCTGGTCGGACCCGCTGACGATCGGCATGTTCGTCGCCTCCGGTGTGCTGCTTCTGTCGTTCGTCCTGACCGAGGCCAAGGTCGCGTCGCCGCTGCTGCCGCTCCGCGTGCTGATGGACCGTAACCGCGCCGGCGTCTACCTCTCGCTGGGTCTGGCGGTCATCGGGATGTTCGGGCTGTTCCTCTTCCTGACGTACTACCTGCAGGTCGTGAGGGGCTACTCGCCGATCAGGACGGGCTTCGCCTTCCTCCCGATGATCGCGGGCATGATCACCGGTTCGACGCAGATCGGCGCACGGCTGATGACGCGGGTCCCGGCCCGCAAGCTGATGGGTCCGGGCTTCCTGACCGCCGCTGTGGGCATGCTGCTGCTGACGCAGCTGGAGGTCGACTCCTCGTACGCGGCGCTCATCCTCCCGGCGCAGCTCCTGCTGGGCCTGGGCATGGGTACGGCGTTCATGCCGGCCATGTCGCTGGCCACGCACGGGGTCGAGCCGCGGGACTCGGGTGTCGCGTCCGCGATGGTCAACACCTCGCAGCAGGTCGGCGGCGCGATCGGCACCGCGCTGCTGAACACCGTCGCCGCCTCGGCCGCGACGGCGTACGCCACCTCGCACGCCGCGCTCGGCGCAACGGACCCGCAGCTGCTGAAGCTGCAGTCGATGGTGCACGGCTTCACCGGTGCCATCTGGTGGGCGGTCGGCATCCTGGTGGTGGCCTCCGCGATCGCGGTGACGTTCATCAACGCCGGGCGTCCGTCGACCGCCCCGGCCGGCTCCGGTGACGGCGTCGAGGACGAGTTCAAGGTGCCGGTCGTCGCGCACTGACGCGGGACGCGCGAGGTGAAGTGATGTGAACACGGGTCTGCCCCGGTTCCGCTCGGCGGAACCGGGGCAGACCCGTGTCGGTACGGCGGCTCAGCGGAGCCACGGCAGGTCGGCGTCCGTACCCTCCGGCTCCAGGCCGGTGGCGATGACCTGCATGATCTCGCCGAACGAGCGCACCTGCTCCGGTGTGAGCCGGTCGAACATCGCCTGGCGTACGGCGCGGACATGACCCGGCGCGGATCGGCGGAGCATCTCGTACCCCTCGTCGGTGAGGACCGCGTTCTGCCCGCGCTTGTCGGACGGGCAGTCCTCGCGGCGCACCCAGCCGTTCCGCTCCAGCCGGGCGACAGCGTGCGAGAGCCGGGAGCGGGTGATCTTGACGTCCTTGGCCAGCTCGGTCATCCGCATCCGGCGGTGGGGCGCCTGGGAGAGCTGGACGAGCAGTCCGTAATAGATGTGCGGCATACCGGCATCGCGTTGCAGCTGGCGGTCGAGGTGGTCCTCCAGAAGCGTGGTTGCGTGGAGGTAGGCGCGCCACACGCTCTGTTCTTCGTCGGAGAGCCAGCGGGTCCCGCCGGTGGATGCCGAGGTCATGTACTCCACTGTACGGACCTTTTCTTGAAAGTTGAACTAGATGCGGCTAAGGTCTCTTAGTGGGAACTTGAAGCTTCAATAAGCTGATCCCGCCGCCGCAGAAGACTTGCCTTGAGTAGTAGTAGTGGATGGGGAGTGTCATGACTGTCACCGCGGAGCGCATGCCCGCCCTCTATCTCTCCCACGGTGCGCCGCCGCTGGCCGACGACCCTGTCTGGCCCGGCCAGCTCGCCGCCTGGTCCGCCGAGCTGCCGCGCCCCACCGCGATCCTCATGGTCTCCGCCCACTGGGAGGAGGCTCCGCTTGCCCTCGGCGCCACCGAGGCCGTCCCGCTCGTCTACGACTTCTGGGGCTTCCCGGAGCACTACTATCGCGTGCAGTACGGGGCCCCGGGCGCTCCGCAGCTGGCGGAGAGCGTACGCAAGCTGCTGCGCGGCGCCGGTATGCCGGTCCAGGACATCCCGGACCGCGGGCTCGACCACGGGGCGTACGTCCCGCTGGTGGAGATGTTCCCGGGCGCAGACATCCCCGTACTCCAGATCTCCATGCCGACGCTGGACCCGCAGAAGCTGATGGACATCGGCCGCAAGCTCGCGCCCCTGCGCGACGAGGGCGTCCTGATCGTCGGCAGCGGCTTCTTCACGCACAACCTGGCAGCCCTGCGGCACGCGGGCGGCGGCAACCCCGGCTGGTCGGTGGAGTTCGACGACTGGGGGCACCGGGCGCTGCAGGCGCAGGACATCGACGCGCTGCTGGACTTCGAGCGCAAGTCCCCGGCAGGGCGGCTGGCCCACCCCCGCACCGAGCACTTCGCGCCGCTCTTCGTGACGCTGGGCGCCTCGGAGGACGAGCTGGATCAAGGGCGCAGCGTCATCGACGGGTTCTGGATGGGGCTCGCGAAGCGCTCGGTGCAGTTCGGCTGAGTGGTCAGAGGGCCGGGGGGATCAGTTCGATCGAGCTGAGCGCGGCGGCCAGGGCCGTCGTGTCGCCGACGTCCAGTGCGGTGTCGGTGAACTTGATGGTGTGGTCGTTGCCGTGCCCCGCCGCCCGCGCGAAGATCTCGTCCGCGGAGGATGCCGACGGCGCCGCGGTGTGCGGGGCGGGGTCGGCCGGGCTGTACGCGGCGGTGACCGCGGCGCTCGCGGCCCAGGCGGCGGCCAGGCTCTGCGGCCACAGTTCACGGGGGAGGGCGGGCAGCGTACGCAGCACGGCGTTGGGTGCGGTCGCGGCGTGCACCAGCATGATCGGATCGCCATGGCCGTGGGTGGCGTAGCGGTGGGTCGCCGCCCTGACCAGTTCCGCCAGCCTGGCGCGCGCCACGTCCGGGTCGTCCGCGTACTGCTCCGGCCACAGCGGGAACGCGGTGAGCCGCGTCAGCCGGTCGCGGATGCCGCCGCTCTGGTCGGCCACCGGCGGTACGGCGTCCAGCGCGGCCGCGGCACTCGGCGCGGGCACGAGCGAGGCCGGTGGGTTCAGCGCGGGCAGCGGCTGGTGGCGGGCGGCCCAGTAGCCCAGGCCGTGCGCGAGCTCGGTGACCCGGGGCGCGTTCGCTTCGCCGCCGAGCAGGGTGCGCACGGCGTGGCCGACCCGGATCACGGGGTGGGTGGCGCCTGCGGCGATGCCCGGCAGCAGCCGCGGCCACCATTCGGTGAGGACGTCCTGCCAGGGGTGCCCGGCTGTCTCCTGCGCGAAGTACATCGTCCAGTCGGCGATCCTCCGCGGGTCGCCCAGGGCTTCGTGCCAGTTCTCCGCGGTGATCCGGGTCGCGGGGGCCGGCATGTCCTCCAGCTTGTGGCTGTAGTGGTCGAGCCAGCGGTGGACGGCCGGTGCCTGGCCGTGCCGTACGAGCGCCTCGACGGCCATCGGGCCGTGATTGCTCAGCCAGCCGTCGCGCTCGGGACCCGCGGCGTGGAGCCGGTCCAGCGCCTCGTCGAGCGTGCCGGTGGGGTCGACCGGTGTGGGGTTTGGTGCGCTTACGGAGTCTGTCCTGCCTGTCGTGTCGGTCATGCCGGAACACGCTAGGCGCGGGGCCCGCCGTCGGTATCGGGCTGCGGACCTACGCCGCGACCCCACCAGGTCCTAGGCCTCCGGCCGCAGCCGCTTCTCGTACCAGGCCACGTCCCAGTACGTGTCGAACTTCCGGCCCACCTCGGCGTACGTACCGACATGGTGGAAGCCGAAACGTTTGTGCAGTGCGACCGAGGCGTCGTTGGGCTGGGTGATGCCCGCGTACGCGCGGTTCAGGTCCTCGTCGGCGAGTGCTTCGAAGAGTGACGTGTAGAGGAGGGTGCCGATCCCGCGTGCGGTGGCCCATGGCGCGCAGTACACGCTCACCTCGACCGACGTGGCGTATGCCGGCTTGGGGCGGAAGGCGCTGCTGGTGGCGTAGCCCAGGATCGATGCGGGGCCGACAATGCGGACATCCTGAGCAACCAGAAGGCGGTGCGGGCCGTCTTCAGGGTGGGAGCGCAGCCACGGCAGCCGCTGTTCGGGTGTGAAGGGAGCGGTGTCGAATGTGAGAGCGGTCTCACGTACGTAATGGTTGTAGATGTCCGTGAGGGCCACCAGATCGCCCTCGATGCCGGGCCTGACCTGCACCTCTGTGCGGAACTCCGACACGTGCACTCCCCTCGCAGCCGGACAGGGTACTGCATGATCGCGAAAATGAATGCCATCCAGGGGAATTCTGTCCGGATTCCAGTCGTTGTTTCCATCGGATGCAGGGCACCCGAGAGGGTGTCGCGACCTACTCAGCAAGGGAGCACGCATGGCAACCCGTGCCGTCGCCCGTCGTTCGTCCGCCAGTGGCGGGACCAACCGGGCAAGCAGTGTTCGCGCCGCGGGCGGAGAGATCGCCGATCGCGACCTGGTCGGCATGTACCTGGACGAGATCGCGCGCACGCCGCTGCTCGATGCCGCCAAGGAAGTCGAACTGTCGCAGACCGTCGAGGCGGGCGTGTATGCGCGGCAGATCCTCGACGGTGTGGTGGAGAGCGAAGCCGGTGGAGCGACGCGTGAGGAGCTGGAGGCGCTGGTCGCCGAGGGCGAGCGTGCCAAGGACATCTTCATCCGTTCCAACCTCCGACTGGTGGTTGCTGTAGCCCGCCGCTACCCGCGGGCAGGTCTTCCGCTGCTGGACCTGATTCAGGAAGGAAACGCAGGCCTGGTGCGTGCGGTCGAGAAGTTCGACTACGCCAAGGGCTTCAAGTTCTCCACGTATGCGACGTGGTGGATCCGTCAGGCCATCACCCGCTCCATAGCCGACCAGTCCCGTACGATCCGACTCCCCGTCCACCTGGTGGAGGAGCTCGGCCGGATCCGCCGTGTGCAGCGCGAGTTCAACCGTGAGCACGGGCGTGACCCGGAGCACGAGGAGATAGCCGCAGAGCTGGACTCCACGCCCACGCGCGTCGGTGACGTGCTCGACTGGGCCCGCGACCCGGTCAGTCTCAACATGTCCGTCGACGACGAGGGCGAGACCCAGTTCGGCGATCTGCTGGAGGACACCTCCGCGGTGTCGCCCGAGCAGTCCGTCATGACGCTGCTGCGCAGCGAGGAGCTGGAGGACCTGATCGGCAAGCTCGACCACCGCACCGCGTCGATCATCCGCATGCGGTACGGCATCGAGGACGGCCGTGAGCGGACCCTCACCGAGGTGGGCAAGCAGCATGGGCTGACCCGGGAGCGGATCCGTCAGATCGAGAAGCACGCGCTGCTCGAACTGAAGCGAATGGCCCACGACACGGGTTTTGACGCTGCGGCGTGACCCCGCGTCCAGTAGCATCCGATATGGGTTGCTTCGTACGGACCCTCTGAGCTGAGTCCCGGCGCCCACCCCCCCCTGGCGCCGGGGCTCATTCTTTTGCGCCGGGCTGCGCGGGCCGCTCCGCCGGTGGCGACCAGGACGGAGCGGTCGCGCGGGTCAGACGGGCACCCAGCTCACTCAGGTGCGCCACCAGTTCCGGCGGCTCGTGAGCGGTGAACTCGCAGTCGACCAGCGCCAGTCGGAGCGCCACCCACTCCAGCGAGTCCGCCATGACCACACGCAGCCGGCAGCTGTGCTCGCCGGTCGGCTCCAGTGGGCCGAACACCGAGGGCAGCCGGGCGGTGACGAACTCCGCCGGGGCCGCGAAGCTCACCTCGACCGCCAGCTCCGGCTGCCGGCGCTGGATGGAGCCGGCGAGGAACACTGCGGCGTCGCCCGTGGGCAACTCGCGCGGGGTGAAGCGGGCCCCCGTGGCGAACGGCTCGCTCACCCGGTCGACGCGGAACGTACGCCACGCCTCGCGCCCCAGGTCGTACGCCACGAGGTACCACCGCCACCCCGTGCTCACCAGCCGATAGGGCTCGACCAGCCGCTTCGTCTCGGCGCCGTCCCCCGCCCGGTAGGTGAACCGCAGCCGCTCCTGTCCGGTGACCGCCGCCGCCATCACCGTCAGTGTCTGCGGGTCGATGGTCGCACCGTCGCCGCGGGCCAGTGGCACCGTCGCGTTCTGCAGGACCGAGACCCGGTGCCGCAGCCGTGACGGCAGCACCTGTTCCAGCTTCGCCAGCGCCCGCACGGACGCCTCGTCGACCCCCTCGATGGCATGCCCGGCGCCCGCCCGCAGCCCCACCGCGATGGCCACCGCCTCCTCGTCGTCGAGGAGCAGCGGCGGCATGGCGGCGCCCGCGACCAGGCGATAGCCGCCGACCGAGCCGCGCGAGGCCTCGACGGGATAGCCGAGGTCTCGGAGCCGGTCGATGTCGCGCCGGATGGTGCGCGGGCTGACGTGGAGCCGCTCGGCGAGTTCGCTGCCCGGCCACTCACGCGGTGTCTGGAGCAGCGACAGCAGATTCAGCAGTCGTGCCGGGGTATCGGTCATGGATCCAGGATGCCCGTCCATTGGGTCATGACCTGACCTAATGGGCCTCTAGCTTCAGCGTATGAATTCTTCCGAATCCGCTCTGCCGTCCACGGCGGTCGCTCCCGGGGTGTCCTCGGTCCCGTCGGACCGGCGCCGGTGGTTCGCGCTCGCCATCGTGATGACCGCGGCCTTCATGGACCTGGTCGACGTCACGATCGTCAACATCGCCATCCCGAGCATCCAGCAGGACACCGGTGCCACGTTCAGCTCGATCCAGTGGATCACCGCCGGATACGCCCTGGCCTTCGCGGCCGGCCTGATCACCGGCGGCCGGCTCGGCGACATCTACGGCCGCAAGCGGCTCTTCCTCATCGGCATCGGCGGCTTCACGCTGGCGTCGGCGCTCTGCGGCTTCGCCGCGAACCCGGAGATGCTGGTCGCTTCCCGCATCCTGCAGGGCGGCACGGCGGCGCTGATGGTCCCGCAGGTGCTGTCGATCGTCCACGCCACCTTCCCGGCGCACGAGCGCGGCAAGGTCTTCGGCCTCTTCGGTGCGGTCGTCGGCCTCGGTGCCGTCTTGGGACCGCTGCTGGGCGCACTGCTCACCGAGTGGAACATCGCCGGTCTGGAGTGGCGGCCGATCTTCCTGATCAACCTGCCGGTCGGTATCGCGGGACTGATCCTGGGCCGGAAGTTCATCACGGAGTCCAAGGCCCCGAAGGCCCTCCGGCTCGACCTGGTCGGCGTCGCGCTGGTGACGTTGGGGCTGCTGATGCTGCTCTACCCGCTGACCCGCGGGCGCGAGCTGGGCTGGCCGCTGTGGGGGTACGCGTCGATGATCGGCAGCGTGCTGGTGTTCCTGGCCCTGGTGCTGTTCGAGCGGGAGAAGGCGCGCAAGGACGGTTCGCCGCTCGTCGAGCTCTCGCTGTTCCGGGTCAAGAGCTTCGCGGCGGGCATCGCCGTCCAGCTGACCTTCGGCATCGGGCTCGGCATCTTCTTCCTGGTCTGGACGCTGTACATGCAGATCGGCCTGGGCTGGAGCGCGCTGCGGGCCGGCACGACCGGCATCCCGTTCTCGATCGCCGTCTCGTTCGCCGCCGGGATCTCCGTGCAGAAGCTGGTGCCCCGGTTCGGCCGCAAGGTCCTGCAGACGGGGGCGCTGCTGATGGTCGCCGGACTGCTGCTCTACATCTGGGAGTCCGACCGGTACGGCATGGACATCGCCCCCTGGCAGATGGCTCTGCCGCTGGTGGTCATGGGGCTCGGGATGGGGCTGATCGTGGCCCCGCTGACGGACGCGGTGCTGTCCGAGGTGCCGAAGGAGCACTCGGGGTCGGCGTCCGGGCTGATCAACACCGTGCAGCAGATGGGCAACGCGCTGGGGCTCGGCCTGGTCTCGGTCGTCTTCTTCGGGTCGATCAGCGACCGGCTGACGCCGGACGCGGTGGGTCCGGCGTTCGCCGAGGCGTTCCAGCACTCGCTCTGGTGGGTGGCCGGCGTACTCGCAGTGATCTTCCTGGTGATGTTCGCGCTGCCCGCGCGGCCGCGCCAGCACGTGGAGGGCGGCGAGGACGTCCAGGTCGCCGACGGTGCGCCGGGCGAGGTGGCCAAGGAGCCCGTGCTGACGTCCTGAGGGTGTCTGCCCGCACGCAAAGGTGCCCGCACCCCCTCGGGGGCGCGGGCACCTTTGCGTGCGGCTCGGCGGCAGCCCCCCTCGGCTAACGGGCGGTGGGCGGCGCAGCGGTCAGCAGATGCGCGTACGGCTCTCCATCGCCTCGCGCGCCGTCTTCTCGTCCCCGTACACCTCGCACATGTGGCGACCGTCCGGCGTCGCCGTGTGCTCGACCTCCCAGAGGCTCGTCTCACTGCCGTCGAGGAGCAGGAACGCGTGCTCGTACAGCGTGAATCCGGCGTCCCGCCCGTCGACCCGGCACTGCCTGCCGAAGATCTGGGTGATGTGGTGGGCGAACGCGGCCCGCAGGAGGCGCGCGGTCTCCTCGCCCGGAACGTCGCTGTTCTCCGCGCGGCGCAGGACCCGGCGGGCATGGTCCGCGGAGTTGTCCGGCGCGTACGTCCGGGGCAGCGGGGCCGGTGGAGTGGCCATCAGGACCGTCAGTATCTCCAGGTCGGCCTGCGGGCCGTCCTCGCCGAACGCGGGTACGTCGGAGAAGCTGCCGGACAGCCGGGCGGAGGCGAGATGGACGTCCGCCTCGTCGTCGTACAACTCGTGGCGCTGGGAAACGGGCTGCCTCCGCGACCGAGGGTCCGCCGCGTCCCCGGCGGTGCTGTGGACCAGCTCCCACAAGGTGAGCGCGGAGCCGTCGGCCAGCAGGTAGGTGTGCCGGTAGGTTTCGCGATGCAGCACGGAACTGTGGTGCGAGGAGTGCAGGGAGCTGCTGTGGGCCAGCGCGGTCCCGAGTTGCTCGACCGTGCAGTCGGGCAGGTCGAAAGAGTTGAGTGCCCGTCGTAGGAGTCGGTCGAGATGCTGCTCGGTTGTCTCGTACGGATCGCTCAAGGTGCTGTCTCCAGGCCGTCGCCGCGTGTTACTTGATGCGTGCTTAACGTAGTCCCTGGGTCTGACATCGTGACCGGGGTTCCTGAAAACGTATGACGCGTGCCGAAGGTTCCTGGCGTTTCGTCCGAACTTCCTTCTACGGATGGCGAGTCGGTGGGCTCCCGGCTGCGACGGGTGGGTCAGCGGGGGCCGTACAGATCGCTGTACGAGGGGTGGACGCCCGCGCCCGGTCGGAGGTCGACGCCTTCCGCCGCCCGTACGGCCTTCACGACGGCGCGGGTCAGGGTGTCCGCGCCCGCTGCCAGGAGCTCGTTCAGAGCGATCGGGTTCTCCTGCGGCAGCGGGCGCTCGCCCGTGGCCAGCGCGAAGACCGTGTCCCCGTCGGTCAGCAGATGTACGGGCCGCACGGCGCGCGCCAGCCCGTCGTGCGCCGTGCCCGCGAGCTTCTGTGCCTGCGCCCGGGTGAGATCCGCGTCGGTGGCGACGACGGCGAGCGTGGTGTTGAGCGTGGGGAGCGCGTTCGCCTCCCGTGCTTCGGCCAGGCGGCGCACAGCGGTTTCGTGGACGTCCGCCGCGGGGTGCACGGGCGGCTCGGCGGCACCGTACTCCCCGTACAGCACCCCGGTCACCGGATCGACCACGGAGCCCGCCGCATTCACCACGACCAGCACGCCGACCGTGATTCCGGACGGCAGCCGCACGCTCGCCGTGCCCACGCCGCCCTTGAGCTGACCGGCGACCGCGCCCGTACCCGCACCGACCCCGCCCTCGGCGACGGGGGCGCCTCGCTCCGTACCGGCTGCGGCCTCCACGGCGGCGCGGCCGGTCGAGGCGTCCGGGCGGGCCCGCCAGTCGCCGCCCCGCCCCAGATCGAAGATGCACGCGGCCGGGACCACCGGCACCACCTGCGACGGATCGGGGCCGACCCGCACACCCCGCCCCTGCTCCTCCAGCCAGGCCATCACGCCGGACGCCGAGTCCAGGCCGTAGGCGCTGCCACCGGTCAGGACGACGGAGTCGATCCGCTGCACCAGATTGCGCGGGTCGAGTGCGTCCGTCTCCCGGGTGCCGGGGCCACCGCCGCGTACGTCGACAGCCGCGACGGCGCCGCCCTCGGGGGCGAGGACGACAGTGGTGCCGCTCAGTGCGCCGTCGCCCGGCACCTGCGCATGACCGACGCGCAGCCCGGCGACATCGGTCAGCGCGTCCACCGCCCCTGCCGCCGGTGACAGCGGAATCTGTGCATCCTGTCCGGTCATCCCGTGCTCCTCACATCCGGTTCGGCGGAACCGCGGCGGCCGGTGCGCCTGGTGCCGGGCGCCGTGACAGCGACACCCTGACGGCCACCGTCGCGGCCGCCACCGAACCGGTCGCAAGGACCGCCCACTCCCCGGTGAACGTACAGCCAAGGATGGCCACCGCGGCCAGGGGGAGGGGAAGTTGCTCCGCGAGGTCGCGCTTGAAGTGGCGGGCGTGGACCAGCCACACCGTCAGCAGATAGACCGCGGCGGGGACCGTCACGGCGGCCGAGGCGGCCGTCGTCGACACATGTGCCTTGCCGATTGCCTCCTCCACCGCGATCTCGATGCCCGAGCCGATCGCGGCGGCAGAGCCGAAGATCACGTAGTGGCCGTATCCCCAGACGAACGCCTGCCTGCTGCCGCGGAGATAGCTGTGGATCGGCACGGCGAAGTAGATCCACCACGAGGCGAAGACCAGCAGCAGCCCGCCCGCGGCGACCGGCAGCAGTTCGCCGAGCGCTTCGTGCTCGTCGGCCGCCTCCTGGATGGCGACCGTCGCAGCGGCGATCGTCTCGCCGAGCACGATGATGGTGAACAGTCCGTACCGCTCGCCGATGTGGTGCGGATGCCAGCTCGTCCCGAGGTCGCGCTCGGCGATCGCCGGGACCGCCAGCTCGCACAGAGCGAGCACGACGAAGACTGCGGTACGGGCGCCGTTGGCACCGGCGGGCACGAACAGCATGCCGATCCAGCCCAGTTGGACCAGGAGGATGCCGGTGGCGTACCGCCGTGCGACCGTGCGCTCCGCGCCCTCGGTGCCATGGGCCACGCGCAGCCACTGGCTGGTCAGTGCGAGCCGCATCACCACATAGCCGATGACGCCGAGCGTCCAGTCCCCGTTGTCGAAGGCGCGTGGCACCCCGGCGGCGAAGATGAGCACGCCGGTGATCTGGACGAACGTGACCACGCGGTACAGCGCGTCGTCGGTGTCATACGCGGAGGCGAACCAGGAGAAGTTGACCCAGGCCCACCAGATCCCGAAGAACACCGTCAGATAGCCGACGATCCCGGTGCCGGGATGCCCCGCGGCGACGGCGTGCACGAGACGGCCGCCCGCCTGGGCGACGGCGACGACGAAACACAGGTCGAAGAAGAGCTCCAGCGGGGTCGAGGCGCGGTGTTCCTCCGTGCGGCTGCGAGCAGTCATCCGGGGCATGCGCCCCAGCACAGCAGACTGCCCCGAGGGCGGGCGTCGGGACGCGCAGCCCGATCGGGGAATGCCTCCCGGAGATTCTTGCGCGTGCGTTCGCCGGCGGACGGTGGCCACAGTCCCGAACGAAACCGCAGGTGTGCGGGGCGTGAAGCCCGGAGCCGGGCCATGCCGGCCGGAACGTCGGGTCCGGTGTCCGCCGGTCAGTGCGGGCCCGGACCGGCGGGCACCCGACCCCGGGGGCGCACAGCAAGCAGAGGGGGGAC
>NZ_JBEZKL010000114.1:0-23537 GCF_040704695.1 Streptomyces sp. NPDC048411 | reverse complement strand
GCCGCCGGGGGCCGGCTGACCGCACGGTCCGCGACGGCCGGACGGTCCCGGGAGCGCGTGCGGCCCGACGGCGCCTACCGGACGGGACGCCGCATCATCCTGCCTTGAGACCATGCGGGACCGTCGGACGGGCCTGAATGTCCCACCGCGTCGAACACGTGCCGTGCAGGGCTGCTCACTCCCGCCGTGGACAGGGGCCGGGCCGGTCGGCCGGGGGCCGTTTCCGCTGTCCGGTCCGCGGGACGGGGGTTCGAGGGAGTGAGGGGGACCGATACGGTGGGAACACCATGAGCGCATCTCAGTCCCCTCAGTCCTCCCCGTCTCCCGAGCCCTCTGAGGCCCCTGAGTCCCGTCAGGGCACCGACACCCCCACCCTTCTCGTGAAGATCTTCGGGAAGGACCGTCCGGGAATCACCGCCGGGCTCTTCGACACGCTCGCCGCCTATGCGGTCGATGTCGTCGACATCGAGCAGGTCGTCACCCGTGGCCGCATCGTTCTGTGCGCACTGGTCACCACCCCCACCGCGGGCGGTACCACCGAGGGCGACCTGCGGGCGACCGTGCACAACTGGGCCGAATCGCTGAAGCTGCAGGCCGAGATCATCTCCGGTACCGGTGACAACCGGCCGCGTGGATCCGGGCGCTCCCATGTGACGGTGCTCGGACACCCGCTGACCGCCGAGTCGACCGCCGCCATAGCGGCCACGATCACGTCGACCGGCGGCAACATCGACCGGATCTTCCGGCTGGCGAAGTACCCGGTCACGGCCGTCGAGTTCGCCGTGTCCGGCACGGGAACCGCGGAGTTGCGGACCGCGCTGGCGACCGAGGCCGCCGGCATCGGCGTCGATGTGGCGGTCGTGTCCGCCGGGCTGAGCCGCCGGGCGCAGCGGCTGGTCGTCATGGATGTCGACTCGACGCTGATCCAGGACGAGGTCATCGAGCTGTTCGCGGCGCACGCAGGCTGTGAGGACAAGGTCGCCGAGGTGACCGAGCAGGCGATGCGTGGCGAGCTCGACTTCGAGCAGTCGCTGCACGCGCGGGTGGCGCTGCTGGCAGGGCTCGATGTATCGGTGGTGGAGAAGGTGCGCGCCGAGGTGCGACTGACCCCCGGTGCGCGCACGCTGATCCGCACGCTGAAGCGGCTCGGCTATCAAGTGGGCGTCGTCTCCGGCGGGTTCACCCAGGTCACGGACGACCTGAAGGAACGGCTCGGGCTCGACTTCGCCTCTGCCAACACTCTGGAAGTGGTCGACGGCAAGCTCACCGGACGGGTCGTCGGCGACGTCGTGGACCGGGCGGGCAAGGCCCGGCTGCTGCGCAGTTTCGCCGAGCAGGCCGGGGTGCCGCTGGCGCAGACCGTCGCGATCGGTGACGGAGCGAATGACCTGGACATGCTGAACACGGCCGGTCTCGGGGTCGCCTTCAACGCCAAGCCGGTCGTCCGCGAGGCGGCGCACACCGCGGTGAACGTGCCGTTCCTGGACACCGTGTTGTATCTGCTCGGGATCACCCGTGAAGAGGTCGAGGCGGCCGACGGTCTCGTCTGACCGATCCACCGCTCCGTGTACGCGGATGGGCCCGGCACCTCACCGGTGCCGGGCCCATCCGCGTGCGACGTCGCGATCAGTCGTTCGGCGTCCAGTACTCGATCAGTTTGCCCACGCCGTGCTCCACGCCCTTCCAGGAACCGGAGAACTCGACAACGGCGAACGCAGCGGTCGGGAATCCGCCGCGGGCCATCCGGGCCAGGGTGTCTCCCTCCGCCGATGAGGACAGGGCGTCGGCGAGAGCGTGCATCCCGGGGTTGTGGCCGATGAGGAGCAGGTTCCGGACCTCGTCGGGGGTCTCGTTGAGCAGGGCGATCAGCTCGCCGAGCGAGGCCTCGTAGAGCCGCTCCTCGTACACGGTCCTGGGACGCTGTGGCATCTCGTGCACCGCCAGCTTCCAGGTCTCGCGCGTCCTGGCGGCGGTCGAGCAGAGGGCCAGATCGACAACGATGCCGGAATCGACGAGTTTGCGGCCTGCCACCGGTGCATCCTTGCGGCCGCGCTCCGCGAGCGGCCGCTCATGGTCGGAGTCCTGCGACCATTCCGCCTTTGCGTGTCTGAGAAGGACGATCCTGCGAGGTGTATCGACGCTCATACACCTCAGCTTCGCATGAAATGTTCCGCCCGTCGCAGGGAGTTGAGGGGCTCCCCCGCCACGGGTGAACGCCCTCAGCGGGCCAGCAGGTCCACGATTCGCTGAAGCAACTGACCGATCGCCGGGTCGTCCGTCGCCGCGTGTGCCTGGCCGGATCCCACCATCATCAGCAGGAGGGCGGCGAACGCCACCGAGGGGAGCGCGATGGCCCACCACTCCAGCCGGACCTCGACGCCGGCCGACGCGGGGCGGGGGGATCGGGTGTGCGTAGGGGCCGGCATGTCCGCCTCCGTGGGTCATCGGTTCTGATACCTGAAACCTACGGATCCGGCGGCGCCCGTCCCATCCGGTGATCCACCCACTTCACCCTGACCCTGGCCCCCTAGGGGGTGGTGGTGCTAGCCCCACCTTCCCCGGCGGAGGCGTCGGGGCGTGGCCCTCGGGCAGGTGTCAGGGAGAGGCGATCGAAGCGATCACTCCGATGATCACCGTGATCAGGAGCATGACTCCGAGCACGAGGAGAAGCTTCTTCTGACCGTTCTGGGGATTCGGATCGAGCACTGGCATGGGACCAGTTTCGCATCTCAGCTTTCGTCCTCGATCGTCCGGTCCCGCCCGGCCAGAATTCCCGCCGCCATCTGCGGCACCATGAGGCCCGCCATCAGCGCGATCGGCAGACCCCACCCGCCGCTGTGCTGGTAGAGCACGCCGACCAGCAGCGGGCCGGGGATCGAGATCAGATAGCCGGTGGACTGGGCGAACGCCGACAGCCGGACCACTCCGGCGCCGCTCCGGGACCGCATGCCGATCATGGTGAGGGCGAGCGGGAAGGCACAGTTGGCGATGCCGAGAAGGAATGCCCAGGCCCAGGCGCCGCTCGCCGGTGCGAGATAGAGACCGGCGTAGCCGATGAGGCCGCAGGTGCCGAGCACGACGACGATCGGGCCCTGGTTCCGCATCCGCGCGGCAGCCCGCGGAATGACGAAGGCGAGCGGCACGCCCATGGCCATGGTCACGGCGAGCAGCACCCCCGCCGTGCCGGCGGAGACCCCTGCGTCGCGGAAGATCTGCGGCATCCAGCCCATGGTGATGTACGCGGCCGTGGCCTGGAGGCCGAAGAAGCAAGCAAGGGCCCAGGCGGTGCGGGAACGGGTGATCCGCAGGGCAGGGGTGTTCTGGTGCTGCCGGCCGACGGGCTGCCCCCGGGTGCCGCGCCGGTCCCGTGCCAACGGGATCCAGGGCAGGATTGCCGCCGCTCCGAGCACGGCCCAGATCCCCAGACCGGCCTTCCAACTGCCGCCGAGCGCATCGGTCATGGGCACGGTGACGGCCGCTGCGAGTGAGGTGCCGAGGGCCAGCGCCATGGAGTAGAGCCCGGTCATGGAGCCGACCCGGTCCGGGAACCAGCGCTTGACGATCACCGGCATCAGGACATTGCTGACGGCGATGCCCATGAGCGCGAGGGCACTGGCGGCGAGAAAACCGGCCGTGGAACCGACGAGGGGCCGGATCAGCAGTCCGGCCGTGATGGCGACCATGCCGGCGCAGACGACCGCGCCGGGGCCGAAGCGGCGGGCGAGGCGCGGCGCCATGATGCCGAAGACGGCGAAGCAGAGCGGCGGTACGGAAGTGAGGACACCGGCGACGCTGCCGCTCATGTGCAGCCCGTCCCGTACCTCTTCGAGTAGAGCGCCGAGGCTGGTGATGGCGGGGCGGAGATTGAGCGCGGTGAGGACGAGACCGACGGCGACCAGGCGGAGGAGCCAGGGGGCGGGACCTGTGGCGGCCGGCGGAGCCTGGGCGTCCAGGGGGATGTTCGTCGCGGTGGTGTGCCTGTTCAGGGTCAGGGGCTGGCGCTGGGTCTCGTCGTCGGGCATGGGGCCCATCATAGAATCATGGGATGATTGATTGTCCAATCGTCTGAGAACCTTCGGGGAGCCTTCGGGAAACCCGCAGACCCGAGAATCCGCAGACCCAAGGAACCGAGCAAGGAGCATCATGGCGCTGACGTCTCCGCGACGTTCGGCACTCGCCGACCAGGTGATTGCCCAGCTGAGGAATCAGATCACCTCGGGCGAGTGGCCCGTCGGTTCGCGCATTCCGACCGAACCCGAGCTGGTCGAGCAGCTGGGGGTGGCCCGCAACACCGTCCGCGAGGCGGTGCGCGCACTCGCGCACAACGGGCTGCTGGACATCCGTCAGGGGTCAGGCACCTATGTCGTCGCCACCAGCGAACTGGCCGGGGTGATGCACCGCCGTTTCGCCTCCGCCGACCCGCGCCATGTCGCCGAGCTGCGCTCGACACTGGAGTCGTCCGCGGCCCGGCTGGCGGCCGTCCGGCGCACCGAGCGGGACCTGAAGCAGCTGGACGCGCTCATGGCGCGCCGCGAGGAGACCTGGGCCGCGGGGGACGCGGAGGCGTTCGTGGCAGCGGATGCGACGCTGCATCTGGCCGTGGTCGCCGCCTCGCACAATGACGTACTGACGGGTCTCTATGCCGATCTGGGGGATCTGCTGCGCGACTATCTGCGGGTCGATGTCGGGCACGAACTGCGGCCGGAGAACCATATGGACCATGGGCGACTGGTCGAGGCGATCCGGGCAGGCGACGCGGAGACTGCGGCCGCCGAGGCGGCGAGCCACGCACTGAGCTGTCCGGGGGAACGGCGATGACCCGGAGGGGTTGCCAGCTGTTCGCCGGGGAGTGCGCACGACGGCGGTTTGACTCGATCGTGTGATGGTCGGTTTCCGGGCTTGCGGGGGCCTGGGCTGTTCGGGCTACGGTGATCGTGCGATCTGGGACGCCGGGTATGGCGCCAGTGTGCGGGGCCCCCGCTCCACCGGAGTGATGGTTCGGGGCCTCCCCGTCACTTTTGGCCGTACCCATCTGGCCAGGTCGTCAGGGAGCCGGCCTCCCGGGACCGGACCACGCACGGGATGCGTGTCGCCGCCCCCGGGTCGAGTACGCCGGGGACCAGTGCGCCCAGGACCGTTCGGGGCGTGCGGCTGAGCGGACTCACTCCTGCTCAGTCCACAGGAACGGTGGATCTATATCCGGCGGTGGGTGACCCAGGCGGAGGCGACTTCCTTCCAGCAGCGGTCGTCGAGCCGCACCGTCTGTCCGGGAGCGACGTCGACGGGTATGCCGTCCGCGTCGATGTCCCACCAGCGGCTGCACTCGGTGTGCAGCTGTACCCGGTCGATGGAGGGGTAGGGGTTGTGGCAGTAGGCGACCACCTGGGAGCCCTGGACCGTCGTACGGCATTCGGCGCCGGAGGGGTCCGGTGTGGGGCCGGCGGGTGCGGACGCTCCGCCCATCCGCCCCGCGACGGATATGCCTATGGAGGCGGCAAGTGCGACGGCGACGGCCGAGGCCGCCAGCAGGGCCCAGGTTCGGCGACGCGTGGGGCGCACAGCGATCACCTCCGCAGCCTGACCAAAAAGTCCGGTTCCACCACATTCTGCGGTGGAACGACCGTCTTTTCGACTTGAGCGGGGGAAACCGGGCGCGGACGCACGCCGGCCGCGCACCACCCGCTCGGAGGTGGTACGCGGCCGGTTCGTGCCGGGTCGTACGAGGTCAGGCACCCATCATGTGCACGCCACCGTCGACGTGGATGATCTCGCCCGTGGTCTTCGGGAAGAAGTCCGAGAGCAGAGCGACGACGCCGCGGCCGGCCGGCTCCGGGTCGGCCATGTTCCAGGACAGCGGGGAGCGGGTGTTCCACACGTCCGCGAGCTCCGAGAAGCCCGGGATGGACTTGGCGGCCATCGAGCCGATCGGTCCGGCGGAGATCAGGTTGCAGCGGATGTCGTCCTTGCCCAGGTCGCGGGCGAGGTAGCGGGAGGTGGCCTCCAGCGCGGCCTTGGCCGGGCCCATCCAGTCGTACTGCGGCCAGGCGAACTGTGCGTCGAAGGTGAGGCCGACGATCGAGCCGCCCTCGCTCATCAGCGGCTTGCAGGCCATGGCGAGCGACTTCAGCGAGAACGCCGAGACGTGCATCGCGGTGGCGACGGACTCGAACGGGGTGTTCAGGAAGTTGCCGCCGAGCGCGTCCTGCGGCGCGAAGCCGATGGAGTGGACGACGCCGTCCAGGGAACCGAGCTCCTCACGGACCAGGCCTTCGAGCCGGTCCAGGTGCTCGGTGTTGGTCACGTCCAGCTCGATGACCTTGGCGGGCTTGGGCAGCTTCTTGGCGATGCGCTCCGTCAGCGTGGGCCGGGGGAAGGCGGTCAGGATGACTTCGGCACCCTGCTCCTGGGCCACCTTGGCGGTGTGGAAGGCGATGGACGACTCCATCAGCACACCGGTGATGAGGATGCGCTTGCCGTCGAGAATTCCGATCATGGTGGTCAGTGACCCATGCCCAATCCGCCGTCAACGGGGATGACGGCTCCAGTGATGTACGACGCGTCGTCGGAGGCGAGGAAGCGCACCGCGGCGGCGATCTCCTCGGGCTGCGCGTAACGGGCCAGCGGCACCTGGGCGACGATGCCCTTGCGCTGCTCCTCGGTGAGCGCCTGGGTCATGTCGGTGTCGACAAAACCGGGCGCGACGACGTTGAAAGTGATGTTCCGCGAGCCGAGCTCACGCGCCAGCGACCGGGCGAAGCCGACCAGGCCGGCCTTGGACGCGGCGTAGTTGGCCTGTCCGGCCGAGCCGAGAAGGCCGACGACGGAGGAGATGAGGACGACGCGGCCCTTCTTGGCACGCAGCATGCCGCGGTTGGCACGCTTGACGACCCGGAAGGTGCCGGTGAGGTTGGTGTCGAGTACGGACGTGAAGTCCTCCTCGGACATCCGCATCAGCAACTGGTCCTTGGTGATGCCGGCGTTGGCGACCAGCACCTCGACCGGACCGTGCTTCTCCTCGATCTCCTTGTATGCCTGCTCCACCTGCTCGGCGTCGGTGATGTCGCACCGGACGGCCAGGACCCCCGCTTCGGTGAGGACCTGGGGCGGCTCGCCCGAGCGGTACGTGATCGCGACCTTGTCGCCGTTGTCGGCGAAAGCGCGGGCGATGGCGAGGCCGATGCCCCGGTTTCCTCCGGTGACGAGAACCGAGCGGCTCAACGGATCACCCTTTCGATAGCGGTCTGGTACCTCGAAAACCTATCGCTACCATGCGCTTTCCAAGGACTCGGCCCCTGACAGTGGCTTCCACGAGGCACTGTGGGGTTCCTACAGTCGGAAGCGGTCCCACCTCATTCCAGCATTCCGAGCGCATGCACGGACACCATCTCCAGTATCCGCTTGTCGTACGTGATCAGGGAGCAAGGGCTCCGCCGATGTCGAGCGCACTCGCACCATGGATGACATCGAGGGATCTCAGGGCCGCGGAGACCCTGGGGCGCATGATCCCCGCCCGCCCGGACGGTGTTCCCGTCCGGCTCCGGCACGACGAGCTGGGCGATGCCTTCGGCGCCGTTCACATGATGTGAGCGAATCCGAGCCCAGCCGCGAGCACTCCGAACCTGCGAGGAGTCCGCGTTTCGCACCCACCCCGAATTCCCCGGCGAGAGGCGTACGGCCGTGCTTCACTTCCGTCTGGTGGATTCAACGACGTGAGCGAAAAGGGGAGGCCGCACATGGCCCATGCCATCGATCAGGGGTTTCTGGCCCTGCCGCTCCGGGCCCTCGCCGACGCGGCGCTCGCCCGGGCCCGCGCGCTGGGCGCCACGCATGCGGACTTCCGCTTCGAGCGGGTGCGCAGCGCCTCCTGGCGGCTGCGGGACGCCCGGCCCTCGGGGACCTCGGACACCACCGACCTCGGGTACGCGGTGCGGGTGGTGCACGGCGGGGCGTGGGGGTTCGCGTCCGGGGTGGATCTGACCATGGACGCCGCGGCGAAGGTGGCGTCCCAGGCGGTCGCCATGGCGAAGCTCTCGGCGAAGGTGATCGCAGCGGCGGGCTCGGACGAGCGCGTGGAGCTGGCGGACGAGCCGGTGCACGGTGAGCGGACCTGGGTCTCGGCGTACGAGATCGACCCGTTCTCCGTACCGGACGAGGAGAAGGCGGGGCTGCTCGCCGAGTGGAGCAGCCGGCTCCTGGGCGCCGAGGGCGTCGCGCATGTGGACGCCTCGCTGATGACCGTCCACGAGAACAAGTTCTACGCGGACACGGCGGGCACCGTCACCACGCAGCAGCGGGTCCGGCTGCACCCGCAGTTCACCGCGGTCGCCGTGGACGGCACGACGGGTGAGTTCGACTCGATGCGGACCATCGCCCCTCCGGTGGGACGCGGCTGGGAGTACCTCACCGGAACCGGCTGGGACTGGGATTCCGAACTGGAGCGGATCCCGGGGCTGCTCGCGGAGAAGATGCGGGCTCCGAGCGTCGAGGCGGGGACGTACGACCTGGTGGTCGACCCGTCGAATCTCTGGCTGACGATCCATGAGTCGATCGGCCATGCCACCGAGCTGGACCGGGCGCTCGGGTACGAGGCGGCGTACGCCGGAACCTCGTTCGCCACCTTCGACCAGCTGGGCAAGCTGACGTACGGCTCCCCCGTGATGAATGTGACGGGCGACCGGACCGCCGAGCACGGACTCGCGACCATCGGGTACGACGACGAGGGTGTCGAGGGCCAGTCCTGGGACCTGATCAAGGACGGGACGCTGGTCGGCTACCAGCTGGACCGGCGGATCGCGAAGCTGACGGGTCTCGGCCGGTCCAACGGGTGCGCGTACGCGGACTCGCCGAGCCATGTCCCCGTGCAGCGGATGGCGAACGTGTCGCTGCAGCCGGACCCGGGCGGCCTGTCCACCGAGGATCTGATCGGCGGGGTGGAGCGCGGCATCTATGTGGTCGGCGACCGGTCCTGGTCGATCGACCAGCAGCGCTACAATTTTCAGTTCACCGCGCAGCGGTTCTTCCGCATCGAGAACGGCAAGCTGGCCGGACAGCTGCGCGACGTCGCGTACCAGGCGACGACGACGGACTTCTGGGGCTCGATGGAGAAGGTCGGCGGCCCGCAGACGTACGTCCTGGGCGGCGCCTTCAACTGCGGCAAGGCCCAGCCGGGCCAGGTCGCGGCCGTCTCGCACGGCTGCCCCTCCGCCCTCTTCCGAGGCGTGAACATCCTCAACACGACGCAGGAGGCGGGCCGATGAACGGTCACCACGGAATCGGCCGGGGGTCCGGGGGGCGTCCCCCGGGGCAGCGCAGTCTCAACACGACGCAGGAGGCGGGCCGATGAGCCGCATCAGCAAGCCGTACGAGATCGTCGAGCGCGCGCTCGAACTGTCCACTGCCGACGGCTGTGTCGTCATCGCCGACGAGGAGTCCTCCGCCAATCTGCGCTGGGCGGGCAACGCGCTCACCACGAACGGGGTGACCCGGGGGCGGACCCTGACCGTCATCGCGACCGTCGACGGCGCCGAGGGGGCCGCGTCCGGAGTCGTGTCGCGGTCCGCCGTCACCGCCGAGGACCTGGAGCCGCTGGTCCGGGCCGCCGAGGCCGCCGCGCGGGGCGCAGGTCCGGCCGAGGACGCGCAGCCGCTGATCACCGGTGTGCCTTCCTCACCCGATTTCACGGACGCGCCGGCCGAGACGGGTTCCGACGTGTTCGCGGAGTTCGCCCCGGCGCTCGGTGACGCCTTCGCCCGTGCCCGGGCCGGCGGCCGTGAGCTCTACGGCTTCGCGCACCACCAGCTGACCTCGACATATCTGGGCACATCGACGGGGCTGCGGCTGCGTCACGACCAGCCGAACGGCACGCTGGAGCTGAACGCCAAGTCGCCCGACCGGTCGCGTTCCGCGTGGGCGGGCCGTGCCACCAGGGACTTCAAGGATGTCGACCCGGCCGAGCTGGACGCGGAGCTGGCGCAGCGGCTCGGCTGGGCGGAGCGCCGTATCGAGCTGCCCGCCGGGCGGTACGAGACGCTTCTGCCGCCCACCGCCGTGGCCGATCTGCTGATCTACCAGCTGTGGTCGTCGACGGCCCGGGACGCCGCCGAGGGCCGGACGGTCTTCTCGAAGCCGGGTGGCGGCACCCGGCTCGGCGAGAAGCTGTCCGAGCTGCCGCTCACGCTGCGCAGCGACCCGAACGCGCCAGGGCTGGAGTCCGCTCCGTTCGTGATCGCCCATGCCTCGGGGGACACCGGCTCCGTCTTCGACAACGGTCTGCCGCTGACGTCGACGGACTGGATCAAGGACGGCCGGCTGGACCAGCTGACCACCACCCGGCACACGGCGGGGCTGACCGGGCTGCCGGTCGCCCCCGCGATCGGCAACCTGGTGCTCGACGGCGGCGGTGAGCGGTCGCTCGACGAGATGGTCGCGGCCACGACCGGCCGTGCCCTGCTGCTGACCTGCCTCTGGTACATCCGGGAGGTCGACCCGGCGACGCTGCTGCTGACCGGGCTGACCCGCGACGGGGTGTATCTCGTGGAGGACGGCGAGGTGGTCGGTGAGGTGAACAACTTCCGCTTCAACGAGTCGCCCGTCGACCTGCTCTCCCGGGCGTCCGAGGCCGGCCGCACCGAGAAGACGCTGCCGCGTGAGTGGGGCGACTGGTTCACCCGGGCCGCGATGCCGGCGCTGCGGATCCCGGACTTCAACATGAGCTCGGTCAGCCTCGGCGTGTGACCGCCATAGACTGGCCGCGGAATCAATCGAAACCGTGCAAGGAGAGAAACGACCGTGACGGACATCGTCGACGAGCTGAAGTGGCGCGGGCTGTTCGCCCAGTCCACTGACGAGGACGCATTGCGTAAGGCGCTCGCGGACGGTCCCGTCACGTTCTATTGCGGCTTCGATCCCACCGCGGCCAGCCTGCACGTCGGCCACCTGGTACAGGTGCTCACCGTGCGCCGGCTGCAGCAGGCCGGGCATCGGCCGCTCGCCCTGGTGGGCGGGGCCACCGGTCAGATCGGTGACCCGAGGCCGACCGCGGAGCGCACACTGAACGACCCGGAGACGGTCGCGAACTGGGTGACGCGGCTGCGGTCCCAGATCGAGCCGTTCCTCTCCTTCGAGGGTGCGAACGCGGCGGTCATGGTGAACAACCTGGACTGGACCGCGGGCATGTCCGCGATCGAGTTCCTGCGGGACATCGGCAAGCACTTCCGGGTCAACAAGATGCTGACCAAGGACTCCATCGCCCGGCGGCTGGAGTCCGACGAGGGCATCAGCTACACCGAGTTCAGCTACCAGCTGCTCCAGAGCATGGACTACCTGGAGCTGTACCGGCGCTACGGCTGCACCCTCCAGCAGGGCGGCAGCGACCAGTGGGGCAACCTCACCGCGGGCCTCGACCTGATCCACCGCCTGGAGCCGGGCGCCGAGGTGCACGCGCTGGCGACCCCGCTGATGACGAAGGCGGACGGGACCAAGTTCGGCAAGTCCGAGAGCGGGGCCGTCTGGCTCGACCCGGCGATGACGACGCCGTACGCGTTCTACCAGTTCTGGCTGAACGTGGACGACCGGGACATCTCCCGGTACATGCGCATCCTCAGCTTCCAGAGCCCCGCGGAGCTGGCGGAGCTGGAGAAGGTCACCGAGGAGCGTCCGCAGGCCCGGACGGCGCAGCGCGCGCTGGCCGAGGAGCTGACGACGCTGGTGCACGGCGCCGACCAGTGCGCTGCGGTCATCGCGGCGTCGAAGGCGCTTTTCGGCCAGGGTGAGCTCGGCGAGCTGGACGAGGCGACGCTGAGCGCCGCACTGTCCGAGGTGCCGCACGCGCAGGTAACCGAGCTCGGCCCGCTGGTGGACCTCCTGGTGGAGGTCGGACTGGCGCCGAGCAAGTCGGGAGCCCGCCGCACGGTCAAGGAGGGCGGGGCCTACGTGAACAACGTCAAGGTCGCGGACGGCGAGGCCGCACCGGCCCGTGAGGAACTGCTGCACGGGCGCTGGCTGGTGCTGCGCCGGGGCAAGAAGAACCTCGCGGCCATCGAGGTCATCGCCGGCTGACCGGAAACGGACGCGCACTGCGGCCGGGCACGCGAGATGCGTGCCCGGCCGCACTGTGCCGTACGCGTGCCGGGTCAGGCCTTCTGTCTGGTGCCGCGCATCGACGTCCAGAGCATGTCGCCGACACCGACGACGACCACGGCGCCGATCAGCTGCAGCAGGTGGCGCGTCCAGTCGATGCCCTTGGTTTCATTGACGCCGATCCAGGTCGCGACGGTATTACCGAGGACGCTGCCGATGATGCCGAAAATGGTCGTCAGCCAGAGTGGGATGTTCTGCTTCCCGGGCAGGATCGCCTTGGCGATCAGACCAAGGACCAGACCCACGATGATTGCCCACAACCAGCCCATGTCGCCTCCTCATGCGGCGCGCTGTCGCGCATGTGCGCCCAGTCTCGGCCCATCGGCGGTGCTCCGCATGTCGGACAGGTCCGTCCGCGCCACGGGGGTGCGGTTGTGCGTGAATACGGCGTGCCCCGGTCTCGAACCCGTCGGAGGCCGGGCGTACCGTGGGAGCGGCTCGCGGAGAGCCTGGGGAAGGGTGGTGGAACGTGATGTGGAAGCAGAGCGGGGCGGAGGTCTTCCGGATCACGGGAGCGCGGCAGAGCCTCGCGGACGATGTGCGTGGCAGGCAGCGCCGCTATGTGATCTCGATGTCCGTACGGACGATCTCGGTGATCCTGGCCGCGGTGCTGTGGAACATCGAGCGGCCTGTGGCCATCGTGGCGCTCGTCCTGGG
Source organism: Streptomyces sp. NPDC048411 (assembly GCF_040704695.1). Lineage (NCBI taxonomy): Bacteria > Bacillati > Actinomycetota > Actinomycetes > Kitasatosporales > Streptomycetaceae > Streptomyces > Streptomyces sp. NPDC048411. Next base: position 10,742 of record NZ_JBEZKL010000114.1, on the reverse strand, counting down.
TGCCCTGCTCCCGTACGTCGCCGTCGTCATCGCCAACGCGGGCCGGGAAACGCCCCCTTCGCTGCCCTCGACCTTCGTTGTGCCGCCCGCGCGGCCGATGCTCGATGCCGCCCCGGTGGCCGGTCCCGCAAAAACCGGACCGGCGGCCGACCGGGCCCGCGACGGGGCGGAACCGCATGAGCACAGTTGAGCGCACAGCACACCTGTGGCCTCAAGAAAAGCTCAGACCAATCATGCAGTTCAGGTGCACCGCACCCCGGTCCGCGTGACATACTGCCTACGCGCTCCGCATCCCCCGTCGGAGTGACAGACCGACGCCGGGCAGCTCCCCCCGTGGCTGCTCGGCGTCGCTTTTTCTCCGGCTCTCGCAACGCCCTAGGGTTGAGTCCGTGAACTCCCCCGAACATGCCGCCGAGAGCGCTGCCACCGCACCGATCTGTTCCGCCAAGGGCTGCCGTACGGCCGCCGTATGGGTGCTGGCCTGGAACAATCCGAAGCTGCACACCCCCGAGCGCCGTAAGACCTGGCTGGCCTGCGACGAGCACCGGGAGCATCTCTCCTCGTTCCTGGGGATTCGGGGTTTCCTGAAGGACGTCGTGACGCTGGCGGAGTGGGAGTCCTCGGCCGAGGGGCGCTGAGGACCGTTCGCCGCTGCGGCGGGCTGGGCGGGGCTAGCCGCCGATCGCCGACATCGGGCGGTCGGGCTGCAGGAACGACGGGTCGTCCAGCCCGGATCCGGCCTTTTTTCCCCACATCGCAAGACGCCAGAGCCGGGCGATCTCCTCGTCCGGGGCATCGGACCGCAGCGCGCCGCGCAGATCGGTCTCCTCGCGGGCGAACAGGCAGGTCCGCACCTGGCCGTCGGCGGTGAGCCGGGTGCGGTCGCAGGCCCGGCAGAAGGGGCGGGTGACGGAGGCGATGACGCCGACCCGGTGAGGTCCGCCGTCGACGAGCCAGCGCTCCGCGGGGGCGGAGCCGCGCTCGTCCTCGCCCTCGGCGGTGAGGGCGAAGCGGGTGCGCAGCGAGGCAAGGATGTCGCCTGCCGTGATCATGCCGTCGCGCTTCCAGCCGTGCTGGGCATCGAGCGGCATCTGCTCGATGAAGCGGAGCTCGTATCCGTGCTCCACGGCCCAGGCGAGCAGGTCGGGGGCCTCGTCCTCGTTGAGCCCCGGCATCAGCACTGCGTTGACCTTGACCGGGGTGAGGCCTGCGTCGTGGGCGGCTTCGAGGCCTGCCAGCACGTCGTGGTGGCGGTCGCGGCGGGTGAGGGTCTTGAAGACGTCGGGGCGCAGGGTGTCCAGGGACACATTGACCCGGTCCAGTCCGGCGGACCCGAGAGCGGCCGCCGTGCGCTTCAGCCCGATGCCATTGGTCGTCAGCGACAGCTTCGGGCGGGGCGTCAGCGCCGCGCACTGCTCGACGATGGAGACGAGGCCGGGCCGCAGCAACGGCTCGCCGCCGGTGAAGCGGACTTCCGTGATCCCCAGCTGGGTGACGGCGATACGGACGAGCCGGACGATCTCGTCGTCGCTCAGCAGGTCCGGCTTGGCCAGCCACTGCAGTCCCTCTTCGGGCATGCAGTAGGTGCACCGGAGGTTGCAGCGGTCGGTCAGCGAGACGCGCAGGTCGGTGGCGACCCGGTCGTAGGTGTCGATGAGCATGGTGGGTCCCTCCCCCGGTGGATCCCGGTTGCGGATCTGACTCATTCGAGACTACGCGAGACCTGTGACACGCAGGTGGCCCGATTGCCACGAGGTGCGGCGCGGCCGCGTCGTAGGACTCTACGACGCGGCCGCGGGAACAGCGTGGTGCGTGGCTCGAACCTGCCAGTCGGTCTAATTCCTTCTCGTCAGTGGGCACCGACGCCGGTGAGGGACTTGACCTCCAGCTCGGCGTACTTGCCCTGGTCCGGCTCCTCCTTCGAGAGGAGGGAGCCGAGCCAGCCGAGCAGGAAGCCCAGCGGGATGGAGATCAGGCCGGGGTTCTCCAGCGGGAACCAGGCGAAGTCGACGCCCTTGAACATCGATGTCTTCGCGTTGCCGGAGACGACCGGCGAGAACAGCACCAGGATCACGGAGCAGGCCAGACCGCCGTAGATCGACCAGAGGGCGCCCTGGGTGGTGAACCGCTTCCAGAAGAGGCTGTAGAGAAGGGTCGGGAGGTTGGCGGAGGCGGCGACGGCGAAGGCGAGAGCCACCAGGCCGGCGACGTTCATGTCGCGGGCGAAGGCGCCGAGGATGATCGCGACCGCACCGATGAGGACGGTGGCCCAGCGGGCGGCCCGCATCTCCTCCTTCTCGGTGGCCTTCCCCTTGCGGATGACGTTGGCGTAGATGTCGTGGGCGAAGGAGGACGAGGAGGCGAGGGTGAGACCCGCGACGACGGCGAGGATCGTGGCGAAGGCGACGGCCGAAATCACGGCGAGCAGCACCGCGCCGCCCGTCGTGCCGACCCCGCCGAGGTATTCGGCGAGCTGCGGAGCCGCGGCGTTGCCGGCCGGGTTCTTCGCCCTGATCTCGTCCGGGCCGATGAGCGCCGCGGCACCGAACCCGAGCGCGATCGTCATCAGGTAGAAGGCGCCGATGATGCCGATGGCCCAATTCACCGACTTACGGGCGGCCTTGGCGGTCGGGACGGTGTAGAAGCGGATCAGGATGTGCGGGAGTCCGGCGGTGCCGAGGACCAGGGCGATGCCGAGGGAGAGGAAGTCCAGCTTCGAGGTGCCGGTGGCACCGTACTTGAGGCCGGGCTCCAGGAACGCCGCTCCGTGGCCGCTCTTCTCGGCGGCCGTGCCCAGCAGGTCGGAGATGTTGAAGTCGAACTTGAGCAGCACCAGGAAGGTCATCAGGAGGGCACCGGCGATGAGCAGGACGGCCTTGACCATCTGCACCCAGGTGGTGCCCTTCATGCCGCCGATGCTGACGTACACGATCATCAGGACGCCGACCAGAGCGACGATGAGGATCTTTCCGGCGTCGCTGGTGATGCCGAGGAGCAGCGAGACGAGTACGCCCGCTCCCGCCATCTGCGCCAGCAGGTAGAAGATCGAGACGACGATGGTGGAGACGCCCGCGGCGGTACGGACCGGGCGCTGCCGCATCCGGTAGGCGAGGACGTCACCCATCGTGTAGCGGCCGGAGTTGCGCAGCGGTTCCGCGACGAGCAGTAGGGCCACCAGCCAGGCGACGAGGAACCCGATCGAGTAGAGGAAGCCGTCGTAGCCGAAGAGGGCGATGGCGCCGGCGATACCGAGGAACGAGGCGGCGGACATGTAGTCGCCGGAGACCGCGAGCCCGTTCTGGAAGGCGGTGAACTGGCGGCCGCCCGCGTAGAAGTCGGAGGCGCTCCTGGTCTGCCGGCCGGCCCAGACGGTGATGCCCAGGGTCGCGGCGACGAAGACCGCGAACAGTGTGATGATCAGCGGCCGGTGCTCGGCGGTGGACGAGGCGGCGAGCTGGATCGCGGGGTGCGAGTGGTACGCGGCGCTCATGCGTCGGCCTCCATACGGGACTTGATGGCCTCGGCCTTCGGGTCGAGCTTCGTCGCGGCGTGCCGCGCGTAGAACCAGGCGATGAGGAAGGTGGTGACGAACTGGGCGAGACCGAACACGAAGGCCACGTTGATGTTGCTGTACACCTTGGTGCCCATGAAGCCGCCGGCGTAGTTCGACAGCAGCACGTAGAGCAGGTACCAGAGCACGAACGCGATGGTCAGCGGGAAGGCGAACGAGCGGTGCGCGTGGCGCAGTTCGGCGAACTCAGGGCTCTCCTGGACCTCGACGAACCGTTCTGTCGTGGGCTGAGCAGGGCCGGTTTCCGGACCTGCCTTGGGTGGCGATGCATCGGTAGCCACGGATTCTCCTCGCGACGCGGGTGCGGTGGTGGGGATGGTGGGTTTCACAACAGAACCTCGATGTCGGGGGGGTTGATGGTGCGACTCCCCTGACAACGGCACGTGGGGCGCGGCGAAGCGGTTCACCGCGCGTTGCTGCTCCTTCGCTTCGCCCGATCGACGGCACACTTCGAACTGGATGCCGTCAATTCATTGATGTGCAGGATGATCAGCGATAGCTTCACCGTTCATACACACGTCCGGACGCATCCCGTGTCCGGCCGGCTGACACGGATGATGTGGAGACCCCATGGCGCATCTGGGATCCAGGCGGACCCGCGCACTGACGCTGCCCGTCGGATTGGCCCTCACTGCCTCGCTCGGCTTCCTGCCGATGAGTGCCGCATCCGCCGCCCCGTCGGACGGACTGCCCACGGCGGCGGCCTCGACGGATGGCCCGATGCTGTCGTACGTCGTCAACACCCGTGCCAATCACGGCACCGTCAAGCAGGTGAAGAAGGCGATAGCCGAGGCCGGCGGCACGGTGGTGATCGCCTATGAGCAGATCGGTGTCATCGTCGTCCACTCGCAGAACCCGGACTTCGCGGAGTCGATCCGCCGGGTCAAGGCCGTCGACTCGGCGGGGGCCACCCGTACCAACCCCATCGTTCCGCAGGCCACCACGGAGATCGGGGTCGAGCAGCCGCTCACCGCCGAGGAGGCGCGGACCGCGGCCGCGGAGGCCACCGGCGACCAGGATCCGATGGAGCCCCTGCAGTGGGATCTGCCCGCCATCAAGGCGGACCAGGCGCACCAGAAGACGCTGGGCAGCAGCAAGGTCACCGCCGCGGTCATCGACACGGGTGTCGACGACACCCACCCGGACCTGGCGCCGAACTTCAACCGCGGGGCCTCCGCGAGCTGCGTGTCCGGGGCGCCGGACACGACGGACGGCGCCTGGCGTCCCAAGGCCGGTGAGAGCGACCACGGCACGCATGTCGCGGGCACCATCGCCGCCGCGAAGAACGGCATCGGGGTGACGGGTGTCGCGCCGGGCGTGAAGGTCGCCGGCATCAAGGTCGCGAACCCGGACGGCTTCTTCTACACCGAGTCGATCGTCTGCGGCTTCGTCTGGGCCGCCGAGCACGACGTCGACGTCACCAACAACAGCTACTACACCGACCCGTGGATGTTCAACTGCAAGAACGACCCGGACCAGGGCGCCCTGGTCGAGGCCGTCGCCCGCGCCACGCGGTACGCGGAGAGCAAGGGCACGGTGAACGTCGCCTCGGCCGGCAACAGCCGCTTCGACCTGGCCTCCGGCGCGATCGACGACAAGACCAGCCCGAACGACACCACGGCCGTGACCCGGACGATCGACCCGCGTGAGTGCCTCGACATCCCGGCGATGCTGCCGGGCGTCGTGACCGTCTCCGCGACTGGTGCCAAGGGGCTGAAGTCCTCGTACTCGAACTACGGGAACGGTGTCATCGATGTGGCGGCCCCGGGCGGCGACTCGACGATCTATCAGACGCCCGCGCCGCCGGCCACGAGCGGTGGGATCCTGTCGACGCTGCCGGGCGGCAAGTACGGCTACAAGAACGGTACGTCGATGGCCTCCCCGCATGTCGCAGGTGTGGTGGCCCTGATCAAGTCGTCGCACCCGCACGCCTCGGCGGCCGCGGTGAAGGCGCTGCTGCTTTCCCAGGCGGACGCGACCGCGTGCGGCGCCCCGTACGACATCAACAACGACGGCAAGATCGACGCCGTCTGCGAGGGTTCCACGAACAGCAACGGCTTCTACGGGGCCGGTATCGTGAACGCGCTGAACGCGGTCCGCTAGTAACCGACACGTAGTCGGCAGGCGTAACGAGCGGGAAGGGCCGGGGCATCCCCCCGGCCCTTCCCTTCCGTCAGGTGGCACTCAGTGCCATAGTGCGGACATGACACACGCACAGAGCTCCGGTACGGAGCAGGCCTGGTCCGCTCTCGGCGGTGACCCCGCGCTCCTCGGCCGTATCGGCTTCGGCGGACCGACCGGTGCGCTGCCCGCGCGGCTGCCCGTCCTGGAGCTGGCCCGCTCCACGGTCGCGGTCTGTTCGCTGGCCGCCGCCGAACTCGCGGCGCGCCGCACGGGGGGCGGCGCCGGTCCCGTACCGCAGGTCCGGATCGACGACGGGGCGGTGGGCACGGCGTTCCTCAGCGAGCGGCATCTGCGGATCGACGGGCGCGCGCCGACGACGTTCGCCCCGCTGTCCCGGTTCTGGCGGACGGCCGACGGCTGGGTCCGCACCCACGCCAACTACCCCCACCACCGCGCCCGGTTGCTCGCCGCGCTCGGCCTGCCCGACGACACCGGGGTGGACACGGTAGCGGCCGTGCTCGCCGAACGCCGGTCGGTGGAGATCGAGGAGACGGTGTACGCCGCGGGCGGTCTGGCCGTCGCGCTGCGCACCCCCGAGGAGTGGGCGGTGCACGAGCAGGGCGCCGCGATCGCCGCACGCCCGCTGCTCACGCTCGAACGGACCGAGGGGCCGGGACCGGTGGCGCCGCGCCACCTCTCCCCGCTGTCGGGTTCGCCGCTGCTGCCCGCCACCGGGCTCCGGGTCCTGGACCTGACGAGGGTGCTCGCCGGTCCGGTCGCCACCCGCACGCTGGCGCTGCTGGGCGCGGACGTGCTGCGGATCGACGCGCCGCAGCTGCCGGAGAGTCAGGACGCCCACAACGACACCGGCTTCGGCAAGCGGTCGGTCTCCCTGGACCTGCGCGACCGGGCCGGGCGGGCGACGTTCGAGGAGCTGCTCGCCGACGCCGATGTACTGGTGACCGGATACCGGCCGGGCGCGCTGGAGGCGTACGGCCTGACTCCGGAGACGCTCGCCGTACGCCGTCCCGGTCTGGTCCTCGCGCAGGTGTCTGCGTGGGGCCGGTACGGGCCGTGGCACGAGCGGCGCGGCTTCGACAGCCTGGTGCAGGTGGCCACCGGCATCGCGGCACTGGAGGGAAGCGCGGGAACACCGGGCGCGCTGCCGGCGCAGGCCCTCGACCACGGCACCGGGTACCTGCTGGCGGCGGGGGTGCTGCGGGCGCTGTCCGAGCAGCACGACGACGGCGGCTCGCGGCTGTTGCGACTGGCGCTCGGGCAGACGGCGCACTGGTTGTGCAACGGCCTGTCGGAGCAGCCGGCCGACGGCGCCTCGGAGACGTACGACCCCGAGAAGTACCTCGGCGTCACGGACAGCGAGATGAGACGCCTGCGGTACGCCCTGCCGCCGGTGTCCTTCGCGGGCGGCCCGGTGGACTGGTCGCGCCCGCCGGGCCGGCTGGGCGCGGATTCCCCGGTGTGGAGTGTCACTGCGGCTGCCACCAGCGGCGCCCACTGACCGGTGCGGGCTCGGCGGACATGTCTCGTGCGCCGGGCCCGCACCGTTCACTGCCGCGGTCCGCTACGGCTTGATGAGGACCTTCAGCGCCGTGCGCTCGTCCATCGCCCGGTAGCCGGCGGGGACCTCGTCGAGGCCGATGGTGAGGTCGAAGACGGGCGACGGGTCGATCGTGCCGGACAGGACGTCGGGGAGCAGTTCCGGAATGTACGCACGCACGGGGGCGACGCCGCCGCGCAGGGCGATGTTCCGGTCGAACATGACGCCGAGGTCCAGCCCGGTGCCGCTGCCGTGCGGCACGCCGACGTAGCCGATCGAGCCGCCGTCGCGGGTGATCCCGACCGCCGTACGCATCGACTGCTCGGTGCCGACGGCCTCGATCACGGCCTGCGCGCCCGCGCCGCCGGTCAGTTCCCGTACGGCGGCGACGGCCGCCTCGCCGCGCTCGGCGACGACGTCCGTGGCACCGAAGCCGCGGGCGATGTCCGTACGCGTCTGGTGGCGGCCCAGCGCGATGATCCGCTCGGCGCCGAGCCGCTTGGCGGCCATGACGCCGCACAGGCCGACCGCCCCGTCACCGACGACCGCGACCGTGGAACCGGGCTTCACGCCCGCGCCGACGGCTGCGTGGTGGCCGGTACCGAGCACGTCGGACAGGGCCAGGAGCGCCGTGAGCAGCCGGTCGTCGGACGCGGCGGCGGCCGGGAGCTTGACCAGGGTGCCGTCGGCGAACGGGACGCGGACGGCCTCGCCCTGGCCGCCGTCGGAGCCGACCGAGCCCCAGAAGCCGCCCTGCGGGCAGGACGTCATCAGGCCCTCGGCGCAGTACTCGCAGGTGCCGTCGGACCAGACGAAGGGGGCGACGACCAGGTCACCGACCGCGAATCCAGCGACCTCCGAGCCCGCCTCCTCGACGATCCCGAGGAACTCGTGGCCGATCCGCTGGCCGGGCTGCCGAGCGGCCTCGCCTCGGTACGCCCACAGGTCGCTGCCGCAGACACAGGCCCGCAGGACCCGCAGCACCACATCGGTGGGCTGCTGGATCGTCGGGTCCGGCACCTCCTGCACGCGTATGTCGTGGGGGGCGTGGATGACGGTGGCGCGCATGCGTGGGGGTCCTTGCTGATCTCAGATGCCGGTACTCCGCTCACGGTACGCCCCAGGGGCGACAGCGGCCCATCTCGCACCCGGTGCAAGCGCTCCGACGGTCAGCAGGAACTGCGCCGCGATGTAGGTGAGCATGATCCAGAAATCGGGGGCCGGCAGCTGGGGCAGGTCGGCGATGCCGGTGGCGATCAGTGCGTCGGAGAGCAGGAAGAGCGCCCCGCCGACAGCCGCGTACCGGCCGAAGGTACTGGACCGGTAGGCCATCGCGGTGAGCAGCAGGCTGTACCCGGCCATCGGGATCCTCAGCTCTGCGGGCAGCCCGCCCCACAGCAGGACGAGGAAGCCGGCCAGGACGACCGCGTACGCGACGCCGAGCGGCACGGAACTCCGGGCGCGCCCGAAGAGCCAGAGATAGCAGACATGACCTGCGGCGAAGGAGCCCATGCCGATGAGGAAGGCGGCGTCGGCGTCCGCCAGCAGGAAGGTGTCGCCGCCCCAGCCGAAGAGCAGCGCGGCGATCAGCAGCCGGGGGCCGCGGCGGGCGGCGGCGTACCCGGCGAGCAGCGGCATGAGCAGCGGCTTGGCGACGAGGTGGGCGATGCCGACATCGGCGAGGAGACCGAGGAGATCGACGGCGGACGCGACGAGGAAGGCGATGAGCAGGGGGCGTACGAGGCGCGCCCGCGGATCGGCGGCCGTGACGGCGCTCATCCGGTGCGACCGGGTGCGGGGACGGCGATGGCGGAGGCCTCGGACGCCGGTTGCCACCCCGGCCCGCGGAAGACTCGCCCGGCCCGCTCGCGCCAGCTGCCCGCCGCCCGTACGTCCCGGGCGATCGCGGCGTACTCGTGGGTCGCGACGCGCAGCGGGTTGTGGGTGGCGATGTTCTTGGTGAGCCCGTAGACCGGCCGCTCGGTCTCGGCGGTGAAGGAACCGAAGAGCCGGTCCCACAGGATCAGGATGCCGCCGAAGTTCCGGTCGAGATAGCCGCCCTGGGACGCGTGGTGCACCCGGTGGTGGGAGGGCGTGTTCAGTACGTACTCGAAGGGCCGGGGCAGCTTGTCGATCCGTTCGGTGTGGACCCAGAACTGGTAGACGAGATTGGCCGAGGAGCAGAACGCCAGCGCCGCCGGATGGACCCCGCACGCGATGAGCGGCACATAGAACGGCCAGACGGTCAGCGAGGTCCAGGGCTGGCGCAGCGCGGTGGTGAGGTTGAACTTCCGGCTGGAGTGATGGACCACGTGGCAGGCCCAGAGAATCCGGATGACGTGGTGGCCGCGGTGGGACCAGTAGTAGAGGAAGTCCTGCGCGAGCAGCATCAGCGGGACCGTCCACCACAGGACGGGGACGCGGAGCGGGGTCAGCTCGTAGACCGCGGTGTAGATCGCCACGATGGGCACTTTCCACAGCAGGTCGAAGACGAGACTGCCGAGCCCCATGGTGACGCTGGTGACGGCGTCCTTGGTCTCATACCCGGCGGCGTCCTCGTCGGGGTGGATGCGGTGGCTGACCATTTCGACAACGGTGAGCAGGACAAAGGCCGGAATGGACCACAGCACGACATCGGGGAGGTTCGGCTCCATGCGAGCACCGTAAAGCTGCTGGTCGGTCCGGGACTAGACGTTGTTACCAACAAGTATACGAGACGCGATGTCAGCAACCTTTGGCACCTTCTGCCAACAAGACCGTCGCACGATTCCGCTCATGTGCCTTCGGGCGGGATCGGTGTGGCCTGGTGGTAGTACATCTGCCACGTCGCGCTCGCGCTCCGCCTGCGCCAGAGGGAGCTCCGTCGTGCCCGATTTCCACCGATCACGGTCTCGTAGGTGAGGTGCACCAACCCGGGTGCCAGCAGGACACCGGTCATGTCCGAGGGCTCGAAGCGCGGGCCGCCCTCTGCCGCACCGTCCAACTCGGGCAGCTCGGCCAGCATGTCCTCGTACCTCCACCGCCGACCCGAGGCGCCTACCTCCACGAAGTCCGGATCCAGCAGCTGCCGGGCCTGCGACCGTGACGTGCGCACATCGGGGTCCATCAGCCGCAGCTCGCCCGCGATGGCTTCGCGTACCTCGTCCGCCTCTCCGCTCATGCGGCATCTTCGCCCAGGTGACCTGCCCCTTCGCAACCGAGTTGCGAGCGAGACCGTCGCCGTGACCGACTGAGCGCACCATGCGGACGGTGAACTCCGCCAAGAGCACTGGACGTTGAGCCTCCAGCCCCCTTCGCCATGCCGCGCCGGATGTCCGGCCGCTCGCCTGCAGCCAGCCGCGTCATCATCCGAACGAGAGGTCCCGGTGCTCCTCCCGGCAAGCTTTGCCCGGAGCCCAGCAGTACCAGGGCGCCGACTACACGCAGTACCAGGGTGAGCAGCAGCAGGCCGCCGCCGATCCCTACCAGCAGGGCACCACCCCGGTCTAC
>NZ_JBEZKL010000113.1:0-23701 GCF_040704695.1 Streptomyces sp. NPDC048411 | reverse complement strand
GGGGGTTTACTGCGGCGGGGGCGGGGCACGGCGGCCCGTCCCCGGCCGAAGTACGACGGGCCCGTCAGATCTGCGCTGCGCCCCGGTCCGGGACACAGCGGCCGTCCTCGGTGCGATAGGTCCACCGGGCCCCCTTGCTCACCAGTTCCCTGACCGCGCGGACGAAGCGCTCGATGTGCTCGTCCGGCGTACCGGCGCCGAAACTGACCCGGATCGCGTTCAGCAAGGGGGTCCCCCCGGTCGAGTCCGTTCGAGACTGGGGGAGCTCGCCCGGCTCGGCCTCCGGCGCACCGCACTCCCCCGGGTCCTGCGGGCCGCCGCCCAGCAGGGTGCGGACCAGCGGGTGGGCGCAGAACAGTCCGTCGCGTACCCCGATGCCGTATTCGGCGGAGAGCGCCGCGGCGAAGTGCGAGCTGTTCCAGCCCTCCACCACGAAGGAGATGACGCCGACCCGCGGGGCGTCGTCACCGAACAGCGACAGCACCTTGACCTGGGGGACCTCGGCGAGGCCTGCGCGGACCCGGGTGACGAGCTGCTGCTCCCGGGCGACGAGCCGGTCGAAGCCGGCCTCGGTGAGCGCCTTGCAGGCGGAGGCGATGGAGTGGACGCCGATGACGTTGGGCGAACCGGCCTCGTGGCGGGCGGCGGTCGAATGCCACTCGACGTCCACTCCGCCGTCGGCGCGCCGGGCGACCTTCCGCGAGGCGCCGCCACCGGCGAGGTACGGCTCGGCGTCCTGCAGCCAGTCGGCGCGGCCCGCGAGGACACCGGAGCCGAACGGCGCGTACAGCTTGTGTCCGGAGAAGGCGACCCAGTCGACGTCGAGCCCGGCGATGTCCACCGGGTGGTGCGGGGCGAGCTGCGCGGCGTCGAGCACGATCCGGGCGCCGTGCGCGTGGGCGGCGGCGGCGAGCTCCTTCACCGGCCACAGCTCACCGGTGACATTGGAGGCGCCGGTGACGCAGACCAGCGCCGGTCCGATGGGACCTCCCCTGCTCGAACGGAGTTGAGAACTCGGGGAAGGGTCGCGGTCGGCGAGTGCCCGCTCCAGCGTCTCGACGGCCTCGGCCGGGGTGCGCGGGGCGTTGAGGTAGGTGACGCGGGCGTCGCGCCAGGGCAGCAGCGAGGCGTGGTGCTCGGTCTCGTACACGAAGACCTGGCAGTCGGCGGGGAGTACCGCGGCGAGCAGGTTCAGCGAGTCGGTCGTCGACCGGGTGAAGATCACCTGGTCTCCCTCGGGGCGGCAGCCGAGGAACTCCGCGACGGTCTTGCGGCTGTTCTCGAAGAGGTCCGTGGAGAGCTGCGAGAGGTAGCCGGCGCCGCGGTGGACGCTGCCGTAGTACGGGGCGTACGCGGCGACGTCGTCCCACACGCGCTGCAGGGCCGGGGCGCTGGCCGCGTAGTCGAGGGCGGCATACGTGACTTCACCACCGGTCACCAGAGGAACGGTCACATCCCGCCCGAGAACGGGCAGCGGGGTACAAATGGACTGGTCGGCGGCAGCGGTGAAGACAGACATGGCGAACTCCCGTAAGAGGCAGGCGAATTCACTGCGCCGGCGGACACGCGGCAGCGCAGGAAGAAGAAAGGGTGTGCGGAGAAGGGCCTTGGGCCCTATCGCATTCGCTTGCTCACAAGAGGCTCCTTGAGGACCAGGACCCCAGGGAGGTGACATTCAGAGATGTCGAGGGGTCCGCGCTTGCCGCAGACCTCGCTGCCTACGGCCTGGTCTTCACCCGGGGCACCCCGCCACGGACGGAGGGTTGCCGGACAGCGGGCCGGGGCCGTAGTCGCTGTCACTCATGACCTGACCAGCATCCTGCCATACGCGCGCCGACGTGCAAGGCGCAGTCCAAGATCTGGACTGCGCCCTGTGCCATGTTTCCGTACGGTCAGGTGTTGCTGACCGCCACCCAGCGCTCCAGCGCCGCCCGGGCCGCACCCGAGTCGATGGATTCGGCGGCCTTCGCCATTCCGGCGGCGAGCTGCTCGTTCAGCGTGCCCTCGCCGGGGTCCAGCGCCACCAGCGCCGCCGCCGAGTTGAGCAGCACCGCTTCGCGTACCGGACCGGTCTCGCCGGCCAGCAGCCGGCGGGCCACATCGGCGTTGTACGACGCGTCGGCGCCGCGCAGCGCCTCGACGGGCACCATCTGCAGACCAACGTCGCGCGGGTCGAACGCCTCCTCGCGCACCTCTTTGTCGCGGACCACCCAGACCCGGGAGGTCGCCGTGGTCGTCAGCTCGTCCAGACCGTCGTCGCCGCGGAAGACGAGCGCGGAGTTGCCGCGCGCCGCGAGCACGCCCGCGACGATGGGAGCCATCTTCGGATCGGCGACACCGACGGCCTGGGAGCGCACCTGCGCCGGGTTGGTGAGCGGCCCGAGGATGTTGAACGTGGTCTGCGCACCGAGCTCCTTGCGGGCCCTCGCCGCGTACCGCAGGGCGGGGTGGAACTTCACGGCGAAGCAGAAGGTGATGCCGGCTTCCTCCGCCACCGCGGCGACACGCTGCGGGGTCAGCTCCAGGTTGACGCCCAGCTTCTCCAGGACGTCGGAGGCGCCGCTGGCCGAGGAGGAGGCCCGGTTGCCGTGCTTGACGACCTTGGCGCCCGTGCCCGCGACGACGATCGCGGACATCGTGGAAATGTTGACCGTCTTGGCGAGGTCGCCGCCGGTGCCGACGATGTCGACCGTGCGGCCCGGCACGTGGATCGTGGTGGCGTGCTCGTACATCGCGCGGACGAGTCCGGTGACCTCGTCGACGGTCTCGCCCTTGGCCCGCAGGGCGACGGCGAAACCGGCGATCTGCACGTCGGTCGCCTCGCCGCTCATGATGCTGTCCATCGCCCACGCGGTGTCGTCGGCGGTGAGGTCCTCGCCACGCAGCAGCGGGTTCAGCACGCCCGGCCAGGAACGAGCCGCCACGCTGTCGCCGCCGACCGGGGTCACAACGTTCATGGTCCGCTCCTGGGGTCCACAGCCGAAAAGGGGATGCACCCCACCCTATCGAGCCCCAGAGACAGCGAAGAGCCCCGTCCATCGAATGGACGGGGCTCCCGCTGTGGCGATCAGTTCAGGTGATCAGTGGTGGCCGTGGCCGCTGGTGATCTCCTTGTACTCCTCGGCGGTGGCCTTTTCGATCTGGTTGTGCTCGCCGAAGTAGCCCTTGCTGAGCTTGGCCCGCAGCTTCTGCATCGCGGGCACCTTGCGCTCGACACCGTTCTTGTCGACCGTCGGGCCGATCTCGACCGGCTTGTACTGCTCGTGCGCGGTGAGCGTGTGCAGCTGCTCGGGACCGAGCGGCTCGTGGATCTCGACGAACTCACCGTGCGGCAGGCGCTTGATGATGCCGGACTCGCGTCCGTGCAGCACCTTCTCCTTGTCCCGGCGCTGAAGGCCGAGGCAGATCCGCTTCGTCACGATGAACGCGACGACCGGCCCCACGAAGATGAAGATCCGGACGAACCACGAGATGGCGTTCAGCGAGAGGTGGAAGTGCGTGGCCCAGAGGTCGTTGCCACCGCCGATGAAGACGATGACGTATTCGGTGATCCAGGCGACGCCGAAGGCCGTCCGGGTCGGGGCGTTGCGCGGGCGGTCCAGGATGTGGTGCTCGCGCTTGTCCCCGGTGATCCAGGACTCGACGAACGGGTAGACCGCGATGATCGCGAGCACCAGTCCGAAGGCCATCAGCGGGATGAACACGCCCAGGACGAGCGTGTGACCCCAGAGGTTGATCTCCCAGCCAGGCATCACTCGGATCAGACCCTCGGCGAAGCCCATGTACCAGTCGGGCTGGGCGCCGGTGGACACCTGGTCCGGGCGGTACGGGCCGATGGCCCAGATCGGGTTGATCGAGGCGATGCCCGCGATGATGGCGATGATGCCGAAGACCAGGAAGAAGAAGCCTCCCGCCTTCGCCATGTACACCGGCAGCAGCGGCATGCCGACGACGTTCTTGTTCGTCCGGCCGGGACCCGCGAACTGCGTGTGCTTGTGGTAGAAGACCAGGATCAGGTGCGCCACCAGCAGGCCGAGCATGATGCCCGGCAGCAGCAGGATGTGGATCGAGTAGAACCGGCCGACGAAGTCGTGACCGGGGAACTCCCCGCCGAACAGGAACATCGAGATGTACGTGCCGACGATCGGCATCGACAGGATCGCGCCCTGGGTGAAGCGGACACCCGTACCGGAGAGCAGGTCGTCCGGGAGCGAGTAGCCGGTGAAGCCGGTGAACATACCCAGCACGAACAGCAGGAAGCCGAACAGCCAGTTGATCTCACGCGGCTTGCGGAACGCACCCGTGAAGAAGACGCGCATCATGTGCACAAACATGCCGGCCAGGAAGATCAGCGCGGCCCAGTGGTGGATCTGGCGGACCAGGAGACCACCGCGGACGTCGAAGCTGATGTCCAGCGTCGAGGCGTAGGCCTCGGACATCCGGATGCCCTGCATCGGCTCGTACGAGCCGTGATACACGACTTCGTTCATGCTCGGGTGGAAGAACAGCGTCAGATACACACCCGTGAGGATGATGATAATGAAGCTGTAGAGGGCTACTTCACCGAGCATGAAGGACCAGTGGTCCGGGAAGATCTTGCGCATGTTGGCCTTGGCCAGGGAGTAGATCCCGAGCCGGCCGTCCGCCCAGTCGGCCACCCGCTCACCGGCGGGCGCCTTGCGCTTGGTGTCGGTCACAGTACTCATCCGCGCTCCCAGAAGGCAGGACCGACGGGCTCTTCGAAGTCACCGAGCGCTTCGAGGTTGCCCTCGGCGTTCACACCGATCCGCAGCTGCGGAAGGGCGTGACCGGCCGGACCGAAGATGACGCGGGCGCCGTCGGAGAGGTCGAAGGTGGACTGGTGGCACGGGCAGAGCACGTGGTGCGTCTGCTGCTCGTACAGGCTGATCGGGCAGCCGACGTGGGTGCAGATCTTCGAGAAGGCCACGATGCCCTCGTGGGCCCACTCGCGCTCGCGCTTGTCCTTGATGTTCTCCGGCTGGATACGGATGATCATCAGAGCGGCCTTGGCGATCTGGTTCTGGAAGTCCTCCGCGTCCTCGTTCAGGCCCTCGGGCATGGCGAAGGTCAGCGAACCGACGGCGACGTCCTCGGGACGCAGCGGCAGCATCGTGTTCATGTTGATGAGCTGCTTGCCCTTGGCCCACAGGGTGTTGCGGAGCTTCTTCTCCGGCAGCGGACCGAGGTCGCGCAGCAGCATCACACCGGAGAGCGGCACCAGGGCCAGCGCACCGAACATGGTGTTGCGGATCAGCTTGCGCCGGCCGAGCGCGGACTCCTCGGCGCCGGCCGCGAAGTCGGCGAGAACCTTCGCCTTGACCTCGGGCTCGGCCGCGATGGCGTGGCGGTCGTCAGCCACCTCCACGTCGGACATCAGCGTACGCGCCCAGTGGACGGCGCCCGCTCCGATCGCGAAGAGGGCCACACCCAGGGTCAGACCCAGGGAGAAGTTGAGCGCGCTCACGTGGCCGAACGGCCAGATGTACACGATCTCGTCGACCGGGAAGATGACGTACGAGGCGATGAAGCCGACCGTCGCCACCATGGACAGCAGGAACAGGAGCGCGACCGTGCGCTCCGACCGCCTCGCGGCCCGTTCGTCGATGTCCTGGATGCGCGGCCTGTGGGCCGGCAGCCCCGGGTCTGCGAACGGGTCGTCCGCGACCTCTACCGCGGTGTGCGCGGTGCCCTGCTCAGCAGGCAGGTTCTCTTCTGGAATCTCTTGGCTACTCATGACTTCTTGGCCTTAGCGGTGTGGGCCGCGACCCAAACGGCAACTGCGATCAGTGCGCCGAGACCGAAGATCCAGGCGAACAGACCCTCGCTGACCGGACCGAGCCCGCCCAGCTTGAGGCCACCAGGGGTCTCGGACTCGGCGCTGTTCACGGTCTTGATGTACGCGATGATGTCCCGCTTCTGCTGCGAGGGCATCGTCGTGTCGGGGAAGGACGGCATGTTCTGCGGGCCGGTCTGCATGGCCTCGTACACGTGCTTCGGTTCCACGCCCTCAAGGCTGGGCGCGTACTTGCCCTTCGACAGCGCACCGCCCTCGCCGGTGAAGTTGTGGCACTGCGCGCAGTTGGTACGGAACAGCTCGCCACCCTTGGCGATGTCCGCACCATCAGGGTTGACCTGGTCCTTGGTCGGCACGATCGGGCCGGCGCCGAGCGACGCGACGTACGCCGCGAGCTGGTCGATCTCGGCCTGGGTGTAGATGACCTTCTTCTTCGGTACCTGGGCACCCGGCTGCTGCGCCGGCATACGGCCGGTGCCGACCTGGAAGTCGACGGCGGCGGAGCCCACACCGACCAGGCTCGGCCCGTCGGTGGTGCCCTGACCGCCGGTTCCGTGGCAGCTGGCGCAACCGACGGAGTACAGCTTCTTGCCCTCATCAATGGCGAGGGACTGGGCGGTGTCGTCGGCCTGCGCCTTACTCGCGGGCGCAAACGCGGCGTACAGCCCCCCAGTGGCCGCCAGCGCGAGGAGTAGTACGACGACCGCCGCCAACGGATGGCGTCGTCGTGCGGAGAGCTTTTTCACGGATTACCCCGGTGTCAGGATCTTCTGCGTCGATGCTGGATGTGGTTCGGGTTCGAGCCCGGTTACTTGATCATGTAGATCGTGGCGAAGAGGCCGATCCACACGACATCGACGAAGTGCCAGTAATAGGACACGACGATGGCGGCGGTCGCCTGTTCGTGGGTGAACCTCTTGGCTGCGTATGTCCTGCCCAGAACGAGCAGGAAGGCGATGAGACCGCCTGTCACATGCAGACCGTGGAAGCCGGTGGTCAGGTAGAACACCGAGCCGTACGGGTCGGAGGACAGCGAGAGGCCGTCCTTCTTCACCAGCTCGGTGTACTCCAGGACCTGGCCTCCGATGAAGATCGCACCCATCACGAAAGTGATCACGAACCAGGCACGGAGCTTCTTCACATCGCCCCGCTCCGCGGCAAAGACGCCGAGCTGGCAGGTGAGGGAGGAGAGCACCAGGATCGTGGTGTTCGTCGCCGAGAACGGGAAGTTCAGGGCCGAAGCCATTTCCTTCCAGTGGTCGGGACCCATCACCGATCGCAGGGTGAAGTACATCGCGAAGAGGGCCGCGAAGAACATCAGCTCGGAACTCAACCAGATGATGGTTCCGACGCTGGTGAGGTTCGGTCGATTGACCGACGGGTGCGCGTGCCCGGTTTCTACTGTCGTTGCTGTCGCCACGACCGACATTATGTCGGTCGCTTATCCCGCCCTCACTCCGGGGGGTGCCGTTCGGTGTGTCAGCAGGGTGTGTCCTCCCCGAACGGCCCATCGAATCCGCGTCATTACCGGTGCTGACAGGCTGTCCGCCGGAGTACGATCCGCGCATCGGTTCATGCCCCGAGAGCCCCGAAGACACAGATGTCACGGAGGAACAATGCAGCCGACCGCCACGGTCCTGGTCTACAGCGACGATGCCAACACCCGTGAGCAGGTGAGGCTGGCCGCCGGTCGCAGGCCTGCGGCGGACGTGCCACCGCTGGAGTTCGTGGAGTGCGCCACCCTGCCCGCCGTCCTGACCGCTCTGGAGAGCGGTGGCATCGACGTGTGCGTGCTGGACGGCGAGACGGCCCCGGCGGGCGGCATGGGCGTCTGCCGGCAGATCAAGGACGAGGTCTTCCGCTGTCCGCCGGTGCTCTTGCTGATCGGGCGCCCTCAGGACGCCTGGCTGGCCACCTGGAGCCGTGCGGACGCCGCGGTGACCCTTCCGGTCGAGCCGGTCGAGTTCGCGGACGCCCTGGCCGCCCTGCTGCGCAACAGGCTCTGCGCGGACGCCTGACCGGCCCTGGTGCCGCCGCGGCGGCACCCGCGGCTCTCCATGTCCCACCGAGGGGCAGCGCACTCCCCTGGCCGGTCAGACCTCGGGGCGCAGGCGCGCCGCCTGGATCGTGTCCGAGCGGTCCGGCGTGGTGCTGTTCTGCAGGGCGCTGCCCTTCTGCCAGTTGGCCCAGGACAGGTTCCAGTCGCCGTAGCCGTTGTCGAACGGTGTCATCGTCGCACCCTGGCTGCCGACGACCTTGACGATGTCCCCCTCGCGCACGGTGTTGAAGAACCACGCGGCCTCACTGGTGCTCATGCCCGTGCAGCCGTGGCTGACGTTCGCGAGCCCCTGTGAGCCGACGGACCAGGGGGCCGCGTGCACGTATTCGCCGCTCCAGGTGACGCGGGTCGCGTAGTAGACCTGCAGGTCGTACGAGTCGGATGAGCCTGCCGCGATGCCGATCGTCTCCCCGCGCATGCGTACGGAGTACTCCTTGCTCAGCACGACCTTGATGCCGTTGCGGGTGGCGAAGCCGGGCCTGCCGGTGGTCACCGGAATGGTCTTGATCACTCGTCCGTTGCGCTTGACCGTCATGGAGTGCGTGGAGGCGTCGGTGATGGCCTCTATGCGGTCGCCGGTAGTGATCTTCAACGCCTTCGCGGGAGCCCCGTACAGCGTCTTGGTGACCTTGATGCCCGCCAAGGTGCTGGTGGCCTCGATGGTGGCCCTGGCGGGCCAGTACTCCTGCGGGCGGTAGTGCAGGGTCTTGTCGTCGACCCAGTACCAGGAACCCGGCACGGAGGGCGTGGACCGGACCTTCAGGGAGCGTTCCACGGTGGCCCTGGCGGCCTTGTCCCTGACCGGAGCGCTGAGTACCGCCGTAATGGGCTGTCCGACGCCGTAGGTGCCTGCCTGCGGGCCGAAGGCGACCTTCAGGAACTTCTTCGCCGAGGCCGTCTCGAAAGCGAGCGTACGGGCGCCCGGGGCGCCGTCGCCGTTCTCGACGCTGACCTTGACGGTGTATCGGGTGCCCGCGGCGAGCGGGGCGGTGGAGTGCCAGCGGCTCCCGTCGGCGGCGAGTTCACCCGCGAGATGGTGTCCGGCCGTGTCCACGGCCGTCACGTCCGTGATCCGGCCGTCGTCACCCGTGACGGTGACTTCGAGGGGCTTGTCGGGATCAGCCTTCTTGCCACCCTCCGGGGTGTTGAAGGAGATCTCGTCCGCCGCGTCGTACGGCTGCGCGGACAGCGGATGACCATCGGGCCCACCACAGGCGGTCGCCCCTGCAACCAGGGTCACGACCAGCAGTGTGCAGCTCGCTACGGGCCGGAAGCGCGGCGTGAGGTTCATGAACCCACGCTAAGAAGATTCATCAGTTTCAGCGCGTCGGGTGACTGCAAACGGGGGGCCCGCACTTCTCGTGGAGGAGAAGTGCGGGCCCCCCGTCAGGTGGAGCTGTGTCACCGGTGGAGCGGTGTCACTGGGTGCGGTTCTCACCGCGGTAGTACTCGAAGACCCAGCCGAACAGACCGATCATGACGATCGGGGCCGAGAAGTAGAGCAGCCACCATCCGAAGATGATTCCCAGGAAGGCCAGGGAGCCACCGATGGCCAGTGACAGCGGCT
This sequence comes from Streptomyces sp. NPDC048411, assembly GCF_040704695.1. Taxonomy (NCBI): domain Bacteria; kingdom Bacillati; phylum Actinomycetota; class Actinomycetes; order Kitasatosporales; family Streptomycetaceae; genus Streptomyces; species Streptomyces sp. NPDC048411. Next base: position 14,260 of record NZ_JBEZKL010000113.1, on the reverse strand, counting down.
GCCAGCTGTGCGGGGAGAAGAACCCCACCTCGCCGGCCTCGTCCGCGACATCGGCTTCCTTGTTGTCCTGAGCCATCGCGTCGACGCGCTGCGCCGTGAAGGCCAGGTAGAAGCCGATCATGACGCTCAGACCGAAGCCCAGGACCAGCGCGGTGGTACCGGCCGGCTCCTTCGACCACACGCCATAGGTGATTGCCATGGCGAGGATGAAGACGCTCAGCCAGAGGAACATCTTGCCCTGGATCTTCACTTGCCGGCCTCCTTGCCACCAGCGAGGGCCTTGTCAGCCTCGAAGTGGTGCTCCAGCTGTTCGAGCGCCGAGATCTCCGGGTGGTGCAGGTCGAACGCCGGGGATTCGGAGCGGATCCGCGGCAGGGTGAGGAAGTTGTGCCGCGGCGGCGGGCAGGAGGTTGCCCACTCCAGCGAACGGCCGTAGCCCCACGGGTCGTCGACCTCGATCTTCTTGCCGTACTTGGCGGTCTTCCACACGTTGTAGAAGAACGGCAGCATCGACAGTCCGAGGAGGAACGAGGAGATCGTCGAGATCGTGTTCAGCAGGGTGAAGCCGTCGGCGGCGAGGTAGTCCGCGTAACGACGCGGCATACCCTCCGCGCCGAGCCAGTGCTGCACCAGGAACGTGCCGTGGAAGCCCACGAACAGCGTCCAGAACGTGATCTTGCCGAGCCGCTCGTCCAGCATCTTGCCGGTGAACTTCGGCCACCAGAAGTGGAATCCGGAGAACATCGCGAAGACCACGGTGCCGAAGATGACGTAGTGGAAGTGCGCGACGACGAAGTACGAGTCCGAGACGTGGAAGTCCATCGGCGGCGAGGCCAGGATGACGCCGGTCAGACCACCGAAGGTAAAGGTGACCAGGAAGCCGACGGCCCAGAGCATCGGTGTCTCGAAGGACAGCGATCCCTTCCACATCGTGCCGATCCAGTTGAAGAACTTCACACCGGTCGGTACCGCGATGAGGAACGTCATGAACGAGAAGAACGGCAACAGCACACCGCCGGTGACGTACATGTGGTGAGCCCACACGGTCACGGACAGGCCCGCGATGGCGATCGTGGCGCTGACCAGGCCGATGTAGCCGAACATCGGCTTCCGGCTGAACACCGGGATCACTTCGGAGATGATTCCGAAGAATGGCAAGGCGATGATGTACACCTCTGGATGGCCGAAGAACCAGAAGAGGTGTTGCCAGAGCAGCGCGCCGCCATTGGCCGCGTCGAACACATGCGCACCGAACTTGCGGTCCGCCTCCAGCGCGAAGAGCGCGGCGGCGAGCACCGGGAAGGCCAGCAGGACCAGCACACCGGTCAGCAGGACGTTCCACACGAAGATCGGCATCCGGAACATCGTCATGCCGGGTGCACGCATGCAGATGATCGTGGTGATGAAGTTGACCGAACCGAGGATCGTGCCGAAGCCGGAGAAGGCCAGACCCATGATCCACATGTCGGCGCCGACACCCGGCGAACGGACGGCGTCCGAGAGCGGGGAGTAGGCGAACCAGCCGAAGTCCGCCGCACCCTGCGGGGTGAGGAAGCCGGCCACCGCGATGATCGAGCCGAAGAGGTACAGCCAGTACGCAAACATGTTCAGCCGCGGGAACGCCACGTCGGGCGCGCCGATCTGCAGCGGCATGATCCAGTTCGCGAACCCGGCGAACAGCGGCGTCGCGAACATCAGCAGCATGATCGTGCCGTGCATCGTGAACGCCTGGTTGAACTGCTCGTTCGACATGATCTGCGTGCCGGGACGGGCCAGCTCGGCGCGCATGAAGAGCGCCAGCAGACCGCCGATGCAGAAGAACGCGAACGACGTGACCAGGTACATCGTGCCGATCGTCTTGTGGTCAGTGGTGGTCAACCACTTGACGACGACGTTTCCCGGCTGCTTCAGGCGGGCCGGCAGCTCGTCCTCGTACGAGTCGTCTGCTGCCGCGGCACCCTGAGGTTCATTGAGGATGCTCACAGTTTGTTCGTCTCCGCATTCCTGGCCGGCTTCGTCTGCTCGATACCGGCCGGCACGTAGCCCGTCTGGCCCTTCTTGGCCAGCTCCTTGAGGTGCGCCTGGTAGCGCTCCGGGGAGACGACCTTGACGTTGAAGAGCATCCGGGAGTGGTCGACGCCGCAGAGCTCGGCGCACTTGCCCTTGAAGGTGCCCTCCTGGTTGGGAGTCACCTCGAAGGAGTTGGTGTGGCCCGGAATGACGTCCTGCTTCATGAGGAACGGCACCACCCAGAAGGAGTGGATGACGTCACGCGAAGTCAGCACGAAGCGGACCTTCTCGCCCTTCGGCAGCCACAGGGTCGGACCCGGGTTGCCGTTCTGCGGGTTCCGGGTTCCCGGGATGCCGACGTCGTAGACGCCTTCCGCACCCTCGGGGAAGTCCTTCCGGAGCCGGTCGGGGATGGCGTCGAGCTCCTTGGGGATCTCTCGGCCCGTGGAGGCCAAGCCGTCCACGTTCTCGATGTAGTTGAAGCCCCAGCTCCACTGGAAGCCGACCACGTTGACGGTGTGGGCGGGCTTCGGGGAGAGCGTGAGGAGCTTCGATTCGTCGCGCGCGGTGAAGTAGAACAACACCGAGACGATGATGAGAGGGACCACGGTGTACAGCGCCTCGATGGGCATGTTGTACCGGGTCTGCGGAGGTACCTCCACCTTGGTGCGGCTGCGCCGGTGGAAGATGACACTCCACAGGATCAGGCCCCAGACCAGCACACCCGTGGCGAGCGCTGCCGCCCACGAGCCCTGCCAGAGGGAAAGGATCCGTGGTGCCTCTTCCGTTACCGGCGTGGGCATACCAAGGCGGGGAAAGTCCTTGTATGTGCAACCGGTGGCGGTCGCCAGGATCAGGCCCGCAGTCAGCACCTGCGGCAGCTTCCGCCGCATCGGGCGCCGCGACGAGCGGTCGGAGCCGTTGGGACTCACGTAGCGCCTTCCCGAGAGTCTCGCCCGCGTGTTCGGCGCGGCCGTCTGTCTGGTCGGTCGCCGCCCTGACGCGGGCAGGGGTTTGGATGTTTATGCGGACCAAACCCTACTGGACGCCATTTGGGGTCGCGCGGGGAGGGTGCCCAACGCGCCGCCCGACACCCCGAAGGGGTGGAATCCGGGCCTCCGGCCGCCATCTGACGGGCCCTCCCCTGACTGCGTGAGCGGCCCGTGCGGAGGCGGCGGCAGGCGCGAGCCAGTTCCGTGACCGGCAGTGTTTGCCCGACGGGGCAGAGCTTGCCGGGAGGGGCACTAGCGTGGACATGTGCCCTACTTCGATGCCGCATCCTCCGCACCTCTGCACCCCGTAGCCCGCCAGGCGCTGCTTGCCGCACTGGACGAGGGCTGGGCCGACCCGGCCCGCCTCTACCGGGAGGGGCGGCGGGCCCGGCTGCTGCTGGACGCGGCCCGGGAGGCCGCCGCGGAGGCGGTGGGATGCCGCCCGGACGAGCTGGCCTTCACCTCGTCGGGAACCCGGGCGGTGCACTCAGGAATTTCCGGAGCCCTCGCCGGGCGTCGGCGTGTCGGCCGCCATCTGGTGGTCTCGGCGGTCGAACACTCGTCGGTGCTCCATTCGGCCGCCGCCCATGAGGCTCAGGGCGGGATGTTCACCGAGGTGCCGGTGGGCCGGGCGGGGGCGGTGAGCGCGGCGGCGTACGGGGAGGCCCTGCGCGAGGACACCGCGTTGGCCTGCCTGCAGTCCGCCAACCACGAGGTCGGTACGGAGCAGCCGGTGGCCGAGGTCGCGGAGGCCTGCCGGGCGGCGGGCGTACCGCTGCTGGTGGACGCCGCGCAGTCGCTGGGCTGGGGCCCGGTGCCGGGCGGCTGGTCGCTGCTGGCGGCCAGTGCCCACAAGTGGGGCGGGCCCTCGGGGGTGGGGCTGCTCGCCGTACGCAAGGGAGTCCGGTTCGCGCCCCAGGGCGCGGCGGACGAACGGGAGTCGGGGCGGGCCGCCGGGTTCGAGAACATCCCGGCCGTCGTGGCGGCGGCGGCGTCGTTGCGGGCCGTCCGGGCCGAGGCAGCGGCGGAGTCCGTACGGCTGCGGGCGCTGGTGGACCGGATTCGAGCCACAGTGGGCTCGGTCGTGCCCGATGTGGAGGTGGTCGGCGATCCGGTGCGGCGGCTGCCGCACCTGGTGACCTTCTCCTGTCTCTATGTCGACGGGGAGACACTCCTCCACGAACTGGACCGTGAGGGATTTTCCGTGTCGTCCGGTTCGTCCTGCACGAGCAGCACGCTCACGCCGAGCCATGTGCTGAAGGCGATGGGAGTGCTGTCGGAGGGCAACGTCCGGGTGTCCCTGCCGGCCGGCACCACGGAGGAGGACGTCGACCGCTTCCTCCGGGTGCTGCCGGGGGTGGTGGCAGGGGTACGGGAGAGGCTGGGCGCACCTGTCCCCCCCGCCCCCTCCCCCGCGACGGCCGCGTCCCTGGTGGTCGACTCGCTGGGGAAGCGGTGCCCGATCCCGGTGATCGAACTCGCAAAGGTGATCGGAGAGGTGCCGGTGGGCGGGACGGTGACCGTGCTCTCCGACGACGAGGCTGCGCGGCTGGACATCCCCGCGTGGTGCGAGATGCGGGAGCAGGAGTACGTCGGTGAGGAGCCGGCGGACCGGGGCTCGGCCTATGTGGTCCGCCGGCTTTCGTAGCCTGCCCGGATCAGCGCAGGTGGGCGCGGACCTCTGCGGCGGCGTCGTGACCGTACGCCTTGGTGAAGCGGTCCATGAAGTGGGTGCGGCGCAGGGTGTATTCCTGGGTGCCGACCGTCTCGATGACCAGCGTGGCGAGCATGCAGCCGACCTGCGCTGCGCGCTCCAGGCTGACGCCCCAGGCGAGGCCTGAGAGGAAACCGGCGCGGAAGGCGTCACCGACACCGGTCGGGTCCGCCTTCGTCTCCTCCTCCGGGCAGCCGACCTCGATGGTCTCCTGACCGGCCTGCTCGATCCGGACGCCGCGGGCTCCGAGCGTGGTGACGCGGTAGCCGACCTTGCCGAGGATCTCCTCGTCGGTCCAGCCGGTCTTGGACTCGATGAGCCCCTTCTCGTACTCGTTGGAGAAGAGGTACATGGCCCCGTCGAGGAGGATCCGGATCTCGTCGCCGTCCATCCGCGCGATCTGCTGCGAGAAGTCGGCGGCGAACGCGATGCCCCGGGAGCGGCACTCCTCGGTGTGGCGGAGCATCGCCTCCGGGTCGTCGGCGCCGATCGAGACGAGGTCGAGACCGCCGACGCGGTCGGCGACGGCCTTCAGCTCGATCAGCCGGGCCTCGCTCATCGCGCCCGTGTAGAAGGAGCCGATCTGGTTGTGGTCGGCGTCCGTCGTGCAGACGAAACGGGCGGTGTGCAGGACCTCGGAGATCCGCACCGAACCGGTGTCGACGCCGTGCCGGTCGAGCCAGGCACGGTACTCGTCGAAGTCGGAGCCCGCGGCGCCGACCAGGATCGGGTCGGTACCGAGCAGGCCCATGCCGAAGCAGATGTTGGCGGCGACACCGCCCCGGCGCACATCGAGGTTGTCGACCAGGAAGGAGAGCGAGACCGTGTGCAGCTGATCGGCGACCAGCTGGTCGGCGAAACGGCCGGGGAAGGTCATGAGGTGATCGGTGGCGATGGAGCCAGTGACTGCGATGCGCACGGGAAGACTGCTCCTGCAGGGGTCGGGGGGAACGGGTGTCTGCGTTCCCGGGACGGCGTGACAGTTCACGCTACCCGTTCGCCGTACTCGCCCTGAAGGGGAAAAACTACCCGATAGTAGGTCTTTTATCCTGAGGCCTGCGGTGCCTACGGTGCGGACATGCCGAACAACATCGCCCCGCGTGAGTCCGAGATCAGCCTGGCCGAGCTGCGCGGTGACTGCGCACGGATGGCTCCGCACTGGGTCGTACCCGCCAAGGCCGCCCCCGCCCCTGTCGCGCCGTCCCTGATTCATGGTGTCACCGTTCCGGACGCGTCCGCACGGCTGATCGACGCGATGTCCGAGTACGGCGACTGACGGCCGCAACCGCTCACTTCCGGCGCCCTCGGGGAACCGGGTGCCCTCCTGCTCCGTCCCACCCCTGTCCGCACTCGCGGGACAGGCGATGGCCGTGCGACGGTCATAGTGACGGCAACGCAGTCGAAGGAGCGATCCGGTGAGCACCGAGCGACCCGACAACGACGTGACTGCCCCCCGGCGGCGGCGGTCGCCGCTGGCCGTGGCCTCGGTGGCGGCAGCGGTGCTGCTCGCCGGGGGCGGCAGCGCGTACTGGGCTGCCGCGGACGGCGGCAGCAGCAGCCGCGCGGGCAGCAGTGACCGCACGCCTCCCCTGCTCGCGCTCGACGAGGGTGCGTCAAGCCCGACGGCACCCCAGGAGGGTATCGCCCCGGGCGAGCCCGACCCCAGCGGTGACGGCGTGGTCTACCGCCCGTCCGGCAAGCTGCCCGACGGCCCGGCCAAGGCCGCCGTCCACCGCGCGAAGGGCACGGTCTCCGCGGCGGAGGTGACCCGGCTGGCGAAGGTTCTGGGCCTGGAGGGCACCCCGCGGGCCGAGGGCGCGGCCTGGAAGGTGGGGTCCGACGGGGACGGCTCGGGTCCGGTCCTGCGTGTGAACAAGCAGGCGCCGGGCACCTGGTCCTTCGCCCGCTTCGGCTCCGGCGGAACGGACAACTGCCGCAGCACGACGGCGTGTGCGGGCAAGGACGTGGCGCCGGGCGGCACGGAATCGCCGGTGAGCGAGAACGCCGCCAAGGCCGCCGCCGTGCCCGTGCTGAAGGCGGCGGGCCAGGACGGTGCCGCCCTCGACGCGTCCCAACTCATGGGCTCGGTAAGGGTAGTGAACGCGAACCCAGTGGTGGGCGGGCTGCCCACGTACGGCTGGGCGACCGGGATCCAGGTAGGGCCGGACGGTCAAGTAGTCGGCGGCAGCGGGCAGTTGAAGAGCCTGGAGAAAGGCGCGGAGTATCCGGTGATCAGCGCGGACGATGCGCTGAAGCAGCTGAACAAGGCCGGCCGCTCGGCCGCTTCGCGGAGCGACGTCGGCGGGTGCGCCACCTCCGTACCGCTGGAGGAGGGCGAACCGAAGTCGTCGGCTGTCAGGTGCGGGACACGGACGGGAGCAGAGCGGGAGACGACGACCGTGACGGTCGACAAGGCGGTTTTCAGCCTTGCGATGCGGTACGTGGACGGCGAGCAGACGCTCGTACCGTCGTGGCTCTTCTCGGTGCGGCCGGCAGCTGGCGGGACGGGCAAGACGGTGGCGCAGGTCGCGGTGGACCCGGACTCGCTGGCGAAGCCTTCCAAGGACCCGAGGCCGGATCCGGGCACGGGGGACGCGTCCCGGTCCACGCATCAGCTGACCTCGTACACCGCGGACGGCCGGACGCTGAGGGTGACGTTCTGGGGCGGGGTGTGCAGTACGTACGCGGCCAGCGCGACCGAGAGCGCGGACGCGGTACGGGTGACGATCACCGAGTCGACCCCGGACCCGAAGAAGGTCTGCATCATGATCGCCAAGGAGTTGACGCGGACGGTGACGCTGGACGCCCCGCTGGGTGACCGGAAGGTGCTCGACGCGGCGGGCGGCACGGTGCCGCGCGGCTAGGGCGTGTGTCGAAAGTAGCGTCGTCCGCCCGTAGGGCGGGCCAGGCTGCGTCTGGTGCGTGCGATCGCAAGGCGGAGGGTCGTCCCGATACTGGGCACGTGACGTCGGTGGCAGTCGGGTGATCGACGCCCGACATGACTGAAGGCGGCGGTCCCCGGAATCCGGGGGCCGCCGCCTTCGTCAGGCACTGCTGCCCGATACCGCCTTCGCGACTTAGCTGAAGGAGTCGCCGCAGGCGCAGGAGCCCGTGGCGTTCGGGTTGTCGATCGTGAAGCCCTGCTTCTCGATGGTGTCGACGAAGTCGATGGAGGCACCACCCAGGTACGGAGCGCTCATCCGGTCGGTGACGACCTTGACGCCGTCGAAGTCCTTCACGACGTCGCCGTCGAGCGAACGCTCGTCGAAGAAGAGCTGGTAGCGCAGGCCCGAGCAACCGCCGGGCTGAACGGCGACGCGCAGCGCCAGGTCGTCACGGCCTTCCTGCTCCAGCAGGCTCTTGACCTTGGCTGCGGCGGCGTCGGACAGGAGGATGCCGTCGCTCACGGTGGTGGTCTCGTCCGATACGGACATCTGCTTCTCTCCCGGGTTGTGCGGACTGCTTGCCGACGTTGCAACCGTCGGGACCGCGGATTCATTCCGGGCCGAGCGCTTGCCTGTTCCTTTCATGCTCGCACACCCCTCCGGGAAGAGGTGCCGGGCGGGGCGAAGAGGTGCCGGGCGGAGCAAGGAGGCCTCTCGGGACTCCGGGACGGCCCCCGACCACGCCCAGAGGGAATTCGTCACATAGACGCTATCGGCATCGTCAAAGTGACGTGAACCGGATATGATAGATAACGTCAATTAGACGAAAAGGCTTATCTGCAAAGAAGAAAGGGTGCGTGACGTGACCACGGCCCACCCCGTCCAGGACCTCGACGTCCAGCCGACGCCCCTCGCCCTGTTGCTGCTCGGTCGCGAGGCCGACCCGAAGAGTGAGCGCGGCGTCGAGTGCCCCGGCGATCTGCCCTCCCCGTCCGACCCGGACCTGGTGGAGCGCGCCCGCGCGGCCAAGGAGAAGCTCGGGGACAAGGTCTTCGTTCTCGGCCACCACTACCAGCGCGACGAGGTCATCCAGTTCGCGGACGTCACCGGCGACTCGTTCAAGCTCGCCCGCGAGGCGGCCGCCCGGCCGGAAGCCGAGTACATCGTCTTCTGCGGTGTGCACTTCATGGCGGAGTCCGCGGACATCCTGACCACGGACGACCAGAAGGTCGTGCTGCCGGACCTGGCCGCGGGCTGCTCGATGGCCGACATGGCCACCGCCGAGCAGGTCGCCGAGTGCTGGGACGTACTGACCGAGGCCGGGGTCGCCGAACAGGTCGTACCCGTCTCGTACATGAACTCCTCCGCCGACATCAAGGCCTTCACCGGCAGGCACGGCGGCACGATCTGCACCTCGTCCAATGCGAAGCGCGCCCTGGAGTGGGCCTTCGAGCAGAGGGAGCCCTCGGCGGGCAAGGTCCTCTTCCTCCCCGACCAGCACCTGGGCCGGAACACCGCGGTCCGCGACCTGGGGATGACGCTGGAGGACTGCGTCCTCTACAACCCGCACAAGCCGAACGGCGGCCTCACCGCCGAGGAGCTGCGGAACGCGAAGATGATCCTGTGGCGCGGGCACTGCTCGGTTCACGGGCGCTTCTCGGTGGACTCCGTCAACGACGTGCGCGAGCGCATCCCGGGCGTCAATGTGCTGGTGCACCCCGAGTGCAAGCACGAGGTCGTGGCCGCGGCGGACCACGTCGGCTCGACGGAGTACATCATCAAGGCCCTGGAGGCGGCCCCGGCCGGCTCGAAGTGGGCGATCGGCACCGAGCTGAACCTGGTGCGCCGCCTGGCCAACCGGTTCGCCGCAGAGGACAAGGAGGTCGTCTTCCTCGACAAGACGGTCTGCTTCTGTTCGACGATGAACCGGATCGACCTGCCGCACCTGGTGTGGGCGCTGGAGTCGCTGGCCGAGGGGAACCTGGTCAACCGGATCGAGGTCGACCCCGAGACGGAGAAGTACGCGAAGCTGGCGCTGGAGCGGATGCTGGCGATCCCGTAGGGGCAGCAAGGGCTCCCCGGGCCTCCGCCCCCGCCTGGGGGCCGGGGCCGCCCGTACGGGCCCGGCAGGCCGGCACAGGAAGACCCCGGCACCGTTCACCGGTGCCGGGGTCTTCGTGTGTGCCGGACGTCAGGCCTTCGCAGGCTCCGGCTCCTCGGAGGTGGTCTCCTCCAACGGGACCGGGCCCGGAACGCCCGCCTTCTTCGCGCGCTTGATGGCCTTCTTCGTCGCGCGGCGCTCCTTGCGGAGCTCCACCATCGCGTAGAGCGTCGGCACCACCAGCAGCGTCAGCAGCGTCGACGTGACCAGGCCGCCGATCACCACGACCGCGAGGGGCTGCGAGATGAAGCCGCCCTCGCCGGTGACACCGAGCGCCATCGGGAGCAGGGCGAAGATCGTCGCGAGTGCCGTCATCAGGATCGGGCGGAGGCGGTGGCGGCCGCCCTCGATGACTGCTTCGACGACGCCCATGCCCTGCGTCCGGTACTGGTTGATCAGGTCGATCAGCACGATCGCGTTGGTCACCACGATGCCGATCAGCATCAGCATGCCGATCATCGCCGGGACGCCCATCGGGGTGCCGGTGACGACGAGGAGGCCGATGGCGCCGGTGGCCGCGAACGGGATGGAGACCAGCAGGATCAGCGGTTGGACCAGGGACCGGAAGGTCGCGACCAGCAGCATGAAGACGATCGCGATGGCCGCGAGCATGGCCAGGCCGAGCTTCATGAACGCGTCGTTCTGGTCCTGCGAGACCCCGCCGATGGAGGCGGTGGCGCCGTCCGGGAGCTTCAGAGCGTTGATCTTCGTCTGGAGCGAGGCGCTGACCGCACCGGTGTTGTCACCGGTCGGCCTGGCCGTGACGGTCGCGGCGCGCTGGCCGTCGATCCGGGTCATCGAGACCGGTCCGGGGACCAGCTCGACGTCGGCGATCTGACCGAGCTTGACCGGGCCGAGCGCGAGGTTCTTCAGCTCGGCCATCGTGGTGGCCGGGTGGGCTGACTTGATGACGACATCACGCTCGGTGTCGTCCATGATCGCCTTGCCGGACGGGGTGCCGCGCACCGCTCCGGCGACGGCCGCGCCGAGCGTGGTCTGGTTGAAGCCGGCGTCCGCGGCCTTGGCGTTGGCCTTGACCGAGATCCGCGGGATGCTCTGCGCCAGGTCGCTCTGGACGTCGGTGACGTCCTTGAGTTTCGCCACCTCGGCCCGGACCTCTTCGGAGGCCTTCTTCAGGACGTCCGCGTCGGCGGCCTTGACCACGACGCTGAGTTTCTGGCTGCCGAAACCGTCGCCCGCGGCGATGGTGGTGTCACCGATGCCGTCGAGCTTGCCGAGACCCTTGTCGATGCGCTTCTGGGTGGCGTCGAAGTCGGCCGAGTCCTTCAGGGTGACCTGGTAGGAGGCCTGGTTGGCGCCCGTACCGCCGCCGAAGGCCGCCATGAAACCGGAGGAGCCGACGGTGACCTGGTAGTCCTTGACGCCCTTGTCCTCGTCGAGGAGCTTCTCGACCTTCTTGGCCGCCTCGTCGGCGGCCGCCAGGCTGGTGCCGGGGGCCAGCTCCTGCTTGATGGAGAGGACTTCCTGCTCGCCCTGGTCGAAGAAGTTGGTCTTGAGCAGCGGCGCCATGCCGAAGGTGCCGACGAACACGGCGACGGCGATGGCGATGCTGGTGATGCGGCGCCGGGTCGCGAAGCGCAGCACCGGGACGTACAACCGCTGGAGCCTGCTGCGGGCTTCCTTCTCCTCGGCCTTGCGACGGGCCTCGTCCGGGTTCTCGGTGCTGCCCTTGGGTGCGCGCAGGAACCAGTAGGACAGGACGGGGACCACGGTCAGCGAGACCAGCAGGGAGGCGAGCAGGGCCGCGGTGACGGTCAGGGAGAACGAGCCGAACAGCTCGCCGACCATGCCGCCGACCAGACCGATCGGGAGGAAGACCGCGACCGTGGTGAGGGTCGAGGACGTGACCGCGCCGGCCACTTCCTTGACCGCGGTGATGATCGCGGACTGCCGCTCCTCGCCGTAGCCGAGGTGACGCTTGATGTTCTCCAGGACCACGATCGAGTCGTCGACGACGCGGCCGATCGCGATGGTCAGCGCGCCGAGCGTGAGCATGTTGAGTGACAGGTCGCGGGTCCAGAGCACGATCAGCGCGAGAACCACGGAGAGCGGGATGGAGACCGCGGTGACCAGCGTCGAGCGGAGCGACGCGAGGAAGACCAGGATCACGATGACCGCGAAGAGCAGGCCGAGCGCGCCCTCGGTGGTCAGACCGGAAATCGCCTTGGAGACGGCGGGGCCCTGGTCGGAGACGACGGTCAGTTCGGCGCCGGCGCCGAGGTCCTTGCGGAGGTCCGGGAGCTTGTCCTTGACGGCGTCCGAGATGGCGACGGCGCTGCCGTCCTTGTCCATCGTGGCCATCACGGCGAGGCTCGGCTTGCCGTTGGTACGGGTGATGGAGACCGCGGTGGACGGCTCCTGCTTCACCGTGGCGATGTCGCCGATGCGGACCGGCTTGCCGGGCTTGCCGGTGGCCGGGTCCTGACCGGTGACCCGCAGGTCCTCGATCTGCTTGAGGGAGGTGAAGGCCCCGCCGACCTGGACGGTGCGGCTCTTGCCCTGTTCCGAGAACGATCCGGCCGGGACCGTGGCGCCGCCCGCCTGGAGGGCCTGGGCAAGGGATCCGGCGTTCAGACCGGCGGCCGCGAGCTCCTTGTCGTCGGGGGTGATGGAGACCTGAAGGTCCTGGACACCGTCGACGGTGACCTGGCCGACACCGTCGATGTCCTCCAGGGCGGGGACGACCGTGCGGTCCAGCTGGTCGGCGAGCGCCTGCTGGTCCTTGTCGGAGCTGACGGCGAGGACGACAGTCGGGATGTCGTCCGTCGAACCGGCGATGACCTGCGGGTCGACATCGTTGGGCAGCTGGATGCGGGCGCGGTTGACCGCCTGCTGGATGTCGGCGACGAGCTGCTTGGTGCCCTCGCTGCCGAAGTCGAAGGACGCCATGATGACGGCGTTGCCCTCGCTGGCGGTCGAGGTCACGCCGGTGACGCCGTCGACGGCCTTGATGGACTTCTCGAGCGGTTCGACGACCTGCTTCTCGACCACATCGGGAGACGCACCCTGGTAGGGGGCGAGCACCGAGACCATCGGGAGTTCGAGGGTGGGCAGCAACTGCTGCTTCAGCTGCGGGATCGCGATCGCTCCGAAGACGAGCGCGACGATCGAGATCAGCCCGATCAGGGCCCTTTGCGCGAGGCTGAATCTGGACAGCCAGGACATGGGTGGGTCTCTCTTCTGTGGCTTACGCGGCAGGTGGGCGGGTGACTCGGGGACAGACCCGGCCCAGCTACACCATCGCTCATCCACAGGGGCAGAATCGTCGACCCCAGGGTCACTTTCTTATGTGGCGCATACCGCAGGTGGAGTACGCCGCTTCCACCCTTCATTCCACCCGTGGGCGCACCAGGCCCGATTCGTAAGCAAATACCACCAATTGAGCCCGGTCGCGGGCACCCAGTTTCGCCATGGCCCGGTTCACATGGGTCTTGACGGTGAGTGGGCTGACGGTGAGGCGCTCGGCGATCTCGTCATTGGAGTGCCCGCCCGCGACGAGGACCAGTACCTCTCGTTCGCGGCCGGTGAGTGCGTCGAGCCGTTCGGAGTACTCTGCGGCGCTCGGCCCCTCACCGTCCGAACTGCCGCCCTGCGCAAGGAAGGTGGCGATCAGTCCCTTGGTGGCGGCCGGCGAGAGGAGCGCCTCGCCATCCGCGGCGATACGGATGGCATTGAGCAGTTCGTCCGGTTCGGCGCCCTTGCCGAGGAAGCCTGAGGCACCGGCCCTCAGCGACTGCACCACATATTCGTCCACCTCGAAGGTGGTGAGCATGACGACCCGTACGTCCGCCAGCTCCGGGTCGGCGCTGATCATCCGGGTCGCGGCCAGTCCGTCCATACCAGGCATCCGAATGTCCATCAACACCACATCGGGGCGCGCCGAGCGGGTCAGCGCCACGGCCTCCGCGCCGTCGGCCGCCTCGCCGACGACCTGCATGCCGGGCTCCGAGTCGACCAGCACCCGGAACGCGCTGCGCAGCAGCGCCTGGTCGTCGACGAGCAGGACCCTGATGGGTGATGGTGTCATGCGCCTTCCCCCGTCCGGCCCGCCATGCCCGGCGTCCCCGGCTCTCCCGTGCGGGCCTTGACCGGCAGGATCGCATGAACCCTGAATCCGCCGCCGTAGCGGGGCCCGGCCGTGAGGATGCCCCCCAGGGCGGTGACGCGCTCGCGCATGCCGAGCAAACCGTGGCCGCCGCCGTCGGCTCCGGCGCCCGCGCCCTGGCTGCCCGTGCCGTTGTCGAGGACCGTGACCTCGGCCGTCGCCCCGACCCGTACGACACTGACCTCGGCCTTCGCCCCGGGACCCGCGTGCTTGCGCACATTGGTCAGCGCCTCCTGGATCACCCGGTAGGCGGCCAGGTCGACGGCCGCGGGCAGCGGTGGCCTGCGGTCGACGCAGGCGACCACGACCGGGAGCCCCCGCCCCCGCGCCGACACCCCGAGATAGAAGGGGAGATCGGCGGGTGGGGGGAGA